>CAYPYZ010000010.1:0-22421 GCA_964414805.1 uncultured Paludibacter sp. | reverse complement strand
GATTAAGGATTTGCTTGGAGCTAAACCTTGTCCTATCCAAATTCCTATTGGTGCCGAAGAGCATTTTATTGGAGTGGTCGATCTGATTCAAATGAAAGCTATTACTTGGTCTGATAATTTAGCCGAGACTAATTATCAAGTCTCTGAAATTCCTGCTAATCTGCAAGATGAAGCCATGGAATGGAGGGATAACCTGTTGGAAATGATAGCAGAGTTTGATGATGAGCTGATGGAAAAATACTTTGAAGATCCTGCTACTATTACTGTAGAGGAAATTCAAAGGGCTGTTCGTAAAGCGACCATCACCATGGAAATAAATCCTGTGATTTGTGGTTCTTCCTTTAAAAACAAAGGAATACAAACCATGTTGGATGCTATTTGCGAGTTTTTACCAAGTCCATTAGATACTGACGAAATTATTGGTACAGATCCCAATGATTATGATAAGGAGATTAGTCGTAAGCCGTCCGCAGACGAACCTTTAACAGCTTTGGCATTCAAAATTGCAACTGATCCATTTGTGGGAAGACTATGTTTTTTCCGCGTTTACTCAGGCGTATTGAAAGCCGGCTCTATGGTATATAATCCTCGTTCCGGGAAAAAAGAACGCATTGCACGTATTTTCCAAATGCACTCTAATAAACAGAATGCTGTTGATTTTATTGCTGCCGGTGATATAGGTGCAGGTGTTGGATTTAAAGATATACGTACGGGTGATACCCTATGTAATGATGATAGCCCAATCATTTTGGAATCTATGGATTTCCCTGATCCCGTTATCGGTATTGCGGTTGAACCAAAGACTCAAAACGATTTGGATAAATTAGGTATAGGCTTATCTAAACTTGCTGAGGAAGATCCTACTTTCACTGTACATACGGAGGAGCAGTCGGGACAGACCGTTATTTCCGGTATGGGTGAATTACATTTGGAAATCATTATCGATCGTTTGAAGCGCGAATTTAAGGTTGAATGTAATCAAGGTCGTCCGCAAGTTTCCTATAGAGAAGCTATTACGAAAGCTGTTGAATTGCGTGAGGTCTATAAAAAACAAACCGGTGGTAGAGGTAAATTTGCTGATATCATTGTGCGTGTTGAGCCTGTAGATGCAAATTTCGAAGGTTCTTTGCAATTTGTCGATCAAGTGAAAGGCGGTAATGTACCACGCGAGTTTATCCCTTCTGTACAGAAAGGTTTCCAATCAGCCATGAGAAATGGTGTGTTGGCAGGTTTCCCCATGTCAAAATTGAAGGTGACATTGCTTGATGGTTCTTATCATCCGGTGGATTCAGATCAACTATCTTTTGAGATTGCTGCTCAGCTTGCATTTAAAAAAGCTTGTGCGAAAGCTAATCCTATTTTATTGGAGCCTATTATGAAAATGGAGGTAATAACTCCGGAAGAGAATATGGGTGATATCATTGGTGATTTGAACAAGCGCAGGGGCCAAATAGAAGGTATGGAATCCAGTCGTACCGGAGCCCGTATTGTGAAAGCAAAAGTGCCATTAGCAGAAACTTTCGGTTATGTAACAGCATTGCGTACCATCAGTTCTGGGCGTGCAACTTCCTCTATGGAGTTTTCGCACTATGCTCAGGTTACAGGTGAACTTGCAAAAGAAGTAGTAACCGAGGCCGGTGGTAAGGTCGATTTATTATAAAAATAAGAGTTGCAGATGCGAGATGATTAGCATATGACTCTTAATCAACACATCTGCAAATAATATAAACATAGTATTAATAAAAAAGTATGAGTCAAAAAATTAGAATTAAATTAAAATCTTACGATCACAATTTAGTTGATAAATCAGCAGAAAAGATCGTTAAAACGGTGAAATCTACCGGTGCAATTGTAAGTGGTCCTATTCCATTGCCAACGCATAAAAGAATTTTTACGGTAAACCGTTCTACTTTCGTTAATAAAGAAGCACGTGAACAGTTTGAACTTTCTTCTTATAAGAGATTGATTGACATTCACAACTCCTCCGCTAAGACAGTTGATGCTTTGATGAAGTTAGAATTGCCAAGCGGTGTTGAAGTAGAAATTAAAGTGTGATAAAATTTTAGTACTATTATTATAAGCCTATTGTTAGGAAGCTTATTTTAGTTAGACAATCAAACGACAAATAAAAAATAATAATTGAAATGCCAGGATTAATTGGAAAAAAAATCGGAATGACATCGGTTTTCAGTGCCGACGGTAAAAATTTGCCGTGCACTGTTATTGAAGCAGGTCCTTGTGTTGTTACTCAAATCAAAACTGTAGAAACAGATGGTTATGAGGCTGTTCAGTTAGGTTTTTCAGCAAAGAAAGACAAACATACTACCAAGCCTTTAGCCGGTCATTTTAAAGCAGCTGGAGTACAACCAATGCGACACTTGGTTGAGTTCAATGAGTTCGAAGAAGAACTCAAATTAGGTGATACATTCACTGTCGAAATGTTTGAAGCCGACTCTTTTGTAGACGTAATTGGGACTTCAAAAGGTAAAGGTAACCAAGGTGTTATGAAACGTCACGGTTTTGGTGGTGTAAAAGAAACATCTCACGGTCAGAAAAACATGCGTGCACCGGGTTCTATTGGTGCTTCTTCAGATCCATCACGTGTTTTTAAAGGAACTCGTATGGCTGGTCGCATGGGTGGTGACAGGGTTACTGTACAAAATTTACAAGTATTAAAAGTGATTCCAGAGCATAATCTTATTTTAGTAAAAGGTTCTGTTCCGGGTGCTAAAGGTTCAATCGTTATCATCAATAAGTAATCATGGAATTAAGTATATTAAATATTAAAGGAGAAGATACAGGAAGAAAGATTTCCTTGAATGAGTCTATCTTTGGTGTGGAACCTAATGACCATGCTATTTACTTAGATGTTAAGCAGTATTTAGCAAATCAACGTCAAGGTACCCACAAAACCAAAGGTCGTAGTGAAGTTAAAGGCTCTCGCCGTAAACTCGGCCGTCAAAAAGGTGGTGGTGGTGCTCGTCCGGGCGATATCAAATCACCGGTACGCGTTGGTGGAGGAACTATTTTTGGTCCTGTACCTCGTGATTATGGCTTTAAAGTGAATAAAAAAGTTAAACAACTTGCTCGCAAGTCAGCCCTAAGTTATAAAGCTAAAGATAATTTAATCACTGTTGTTGATCAGATTGATTTTCAGGCTCCTAAGACTAAGGATATGTTAGCTTTCACACAAAATCTAAAGCTTGCAGATAAAAAAGCGTTAATTATTTTAGCAAATGGAAATAAAAACGTATATTTGTCGGCTCGAAATTTAGCCAAAGTTAAAGTTATAACAGTTTCGGAATTAAACACTTACAGATTGCTTGAGGCAAAAAATTTGATTTTCACTGAAGAAGCTGTTGGTGCAATTGAACAAACTTTTAAAGCATAGGAGAAGAAAATATGAGTATTATCATCAAACCGATAGTAACGGAAAAAATGACAGGTTTAGGCGAAGAGCTTAATCGCTATGGCTTTGAGGTTAGAAAAAACGCTAATAAAATTGAGATAAAGAAAGCTGTAGAAGCTTTGTATGATGTAACAGTAGTGGATGTAAACACAATGGTTGTTGCCCCCAAGAAAAAAAGCCGTTATACCAAAAGTGGTGTAGTTACCGGGAAGACAGCTTCTTACAAGAAGGCCATTGTTACTTTGAAAGAAGGTGAATCCATTGATTTTTACAGCAATATTTAAAATATAATTAAACAGTAAATATACATGCCTGTACGTAAATTTAAGCCCACATCACCGGGGCAAAGACACAAGATTATTGGTACATTCGAGTCAATTACCTCGTCTGCACCAGAGAAATCTCTTGTTACCGGTTCTGTTAAAAAGTCTGGTGGTCGTAACCACAGAGGCAAAATGACAGTACGCAATATTGGTGGCGGTCACAAGAGAAAATATAGAGTAATTGATTTTAAACGTAATAAGGATGGTATTCCGGCAACGGTAAAGACTATTGAGTACGACCCAAATCGTTCTGCCAATATCGCTTTATTGTTTTATGCCGATGGTGAAAAGAGATATATCCTTGCTCCAAACGGTTTAAAAATTGGTCAAGTATTGGTATCCGGTAAGGATGCTTCTCCTGACTTGGGTAATGCGCTTCCTATGCAAAATATACCTTTAGGAACCATTATTCATAATATAGAATTAAGACCTGGTCAAGGTGCTTCTATGGTGCGTTCAGCCGGTACTTTCGCACAATTAAGTTCTCGTGAAGATAAGTATGCAATTATCAAATTGCCTTCCGGTGAACTTAGGAAGGTTTTATCCGCTTGTAAAGCTACTATTGGTGCTATAGGTAATTCCGACCATGCGTTGCAGGTGTCCGGCAAGGCCGGTCGTTCTCGCTGGCAAGGTCGTCGTCCTCGTACAAGAGGTGTTGCTATGAACCCTGTAGATCACCCAATGGGTGGTGGTGAAGGACGTGCGTCCGGAGGTCAACCTCGCTCACGTACTGGTGTGCTTTCAAAAGGTTACAAGACGCGTTCACCTAAGAAGCAATCGAATCAGTATATAATTGAAAGGAAGAAAAAATAACCGTTAATAGAAAAGAAATAATATGAGTCGTTCATTAAAAAAAGGACCCTATATCAATCTGAAGCTTGAGAGAAAAGTACTTGCCATGAATGAGAGCAATAAGAAAACTGTCATTAAAACATGGTCACGCGGTACTATGATTTCACCTGATTTTGTAGGTCATACGATTGCAGTTCATAATGGAAACAAATTTATTCCTGTATATATTACTGAAAACATGGTAGGGCATAAATTAGGTGAGTTTTCACCTACTCGCAACTTCCGTGGACACGGGGGTAAAAAGAGATAATCCTTAGAAATTTAATATAATAAGCATTAAAAAATTTCCGAAATGGGTGCAAGAAAAAGAATATCATCAGAAAGAAGAAAAGAAGCTAATAAGACGCTATACTTTGCAAAACTCAATAATGTTCCTACTTCTCCTCGCAAGATGAGATTGATGGCTGATTTAATCAGAGGAATGGAAGTAAACAAAGCATTGAACATATTGAAGTTTTCATCTAAAGAATCGTCAGGCAGATTAGAAAAATTACTGAAATCCGCTATCTCCAATTGGGAGCAAAAGACTGAACAAAAGGCTGATAGCGTTGAATTATACGTAACACAAATTTATGTAGATTCGGCTGGTATGTTGAAAAGACTTCGTCCGGCTCCTCAAGGTCGCGGACATCGTATTCGCAAACGCTCGAATCATGTTACGATATATGTAGATACTATAAATAATAACGAAAACGAAAAATAATACTCGATGGGACAAAAGACTAATCCAATAAGCAATCGCTTAGCAATTATTCGTGGATGGGACTCCAATTGGTATGGCGGTAATGATTATGGCGATACTATTTTAGAGGACTATAACATCAGGAAATATCTGAATGCGCGCTTGGCTAAGGCCAGTGTATCACGTGTTGTGATAGAACGTACATTGAAGTTAGTTACTATCACAGTGTGTACTTCTCGCCCAGGTATTATTATAGGTAAAGGTGGTCAGGAAGTTGACAAACTGAAGGAAGAATTAAAGAAAATCACCGATAAGGAGATTCAAATTAATATCTTTGAAATCAAACGCCCTGAGTTGGACGCGGTAATCGTAGCTAATAATATAGCCAGACAATTAGAAGGTAAAATTGCTTACCGTCGTGCTATTAAAATGGCTATTGCCTCTACTATGCGTATGGGTGCAGAAGGTATCAAAGTACAGATTTCCGGTAGATTGAATGGTGCTGAGATGGCACGTTCTGAAAACTTTAAAGAAGGTAGAACACCCCTACATACTTTTAGGGCTGATATCGACTATGCTCATGCAGAAGCATTGACCAAAGTTGGTATCATCGGTGTGAAAGTATGGATTTGCCGTGGTGAAATTTACGGTAAAAAAGATTTAGCTCCTTCCTTTGGTACATCTAAAGATACAGGTCGCCGCTCAGATGATCGTTTTGAACGTGGCGGTAAACCCTATAGGAGAAGAAAGAAATAACTGCTATTAATGAATTTGAGGTAAATATATTATGTTACAACCGAAAAAAACAAAGTTCAGAAGACAACAAAAAGGCCGAATGAAAGGCAATGCTCAAAGGGGCAACCAATTGGCTTTTGGAACGTACGGAATAAAATCCCTACAATCTAAATGGCTGACAGGTCGCCAAATAGAAGCTGCCCGTGTTGCTGTTACCCGTTATATGCAACGTCAAGGTCAAATATGGATTCGTGTATTTCCTGATAAACCTATTACTAAGAAGCCTGCAGAGGTACGTATGGGTAAGGGTAAAGGAGCCCCCGAAGGTTTTGTTGCTCCTGTAACTCCAGGTAGAATTATCATCGAAGTCGAAGGTGTTTCAATGGAAATTGCAAAAGAAGCTTTACGCTTAGCAGCTCAGAAATTACCAGTTACTACACAATTTGTGGTAAGACGTGACTATGACGAAAGTCAAGATGCGTAATTGTATAGTATCGAATAGAATAAAAAAAACGTACATCGTATGAAAATAAGAGAAATCAGAGAGTTAACAACTCAAGAAATAATTGAGAGATTAGATGCAGAGAGAGAGCATTTAGTTCGATTAAAGTTGAATCATTCCATTTCTCCGCTTGATAATCCGTTGCAAATTAAAGAGGTGCGCCGTACAATTGCCCGCTTTGCAACTGAACTCAAACAGCGCGAAGATAACTAAAACCTAAAAATTCAGCACGGATGGAAAGAAATTTAAGAAAAGAGAGAACGGGTGTTGTTTATAGTAACAAAATGGATAAGTCCATCACTGTTATTGTAAAATGGAAAGAGAAACATCCTATTTACGGAAAATTCGTAAATAAAACAAAGAAATATCATGCTCATGACGAAAAGAATGACGCTCATATAGGCGATACAGTTCGTATTATGGAAACTCGTCCGCTGAGCAAGTTAAAAAGATGGAGATTAATTGAAATTACAGAAAGAGCTAAATAATTATGATACAGCAAGAATCTAGACTCAATGTGGCGGATAACTCTGGTGCCAAAGAGGTACTTTGTATCCGTGTGTTAGGTGGAACCGGCAAACGCTACGCTTCATTAGGAGATGTAATCGTTGTGACTGTCAAAAGTGCTGTTCCTGCCTCAGAAATTAAAAAAGGTGTTGTAACAAAGGCAGTTATTGTACGTACTAAAAAAGAAGTTCGCAGAGCTGATGGATCTTATATTCGTTTTGATGACAATGCCTGTGTACTCTTAAATAATGCAGGAGAAATTCGTGGAAGCCGTATCTTCGGACCGGTTGCTCGTGAACTACGCGCTACAAACATGAAAATCATATCACTTGCTCCTGAAGTATTATAATTTTCGTAAAACTAATTCGTAATGAGTAAACTACATATTAAAAAAGGCGATACTGTTTTTGTAAACACCGGAGAAGATAAAGGTAAAACCGGTCGTGTCCTGAAAGTTATTAAAGATAAACAGCGCGCTATCGTTGAAGGCATTAATATGATGTCCAAGCACTCCAAACCAAGTGCTCAAAACCCACAAGGTGGAATTATTAAGCAGGAAATGCCTATACATATTTCTAATTTGAACCCTGTAGAAGATGGTAAACCCGTTCGCGTAGGTAGAAAATTAAACGCAGAAGACAAATTAGTACGTATTTCCAAAAAATCAGGAAAAGAAATTTAAAAATGAATACAGCAAATTTTAAACAAGATTATAGCGAACGCATAGTTCCTATTTTGATGAAAGAGTTTGGATATAAATCTGTGATGCAGGTTCCCAAATTAACAAAAATTGTTCTTAACCAAGGTTTAGGTGCTGCTGTGGCAGATAGAAAAATTATTGATAATGCTATCAATGAAATGACTATAATAGCGGGTCAGAAAGCTGTACAAACTATCTCCAGCAAAGACGTTTCTAATTTTAAATTACGTAAGAAAATGCCCATCGGTGTGAGAGTAACACTTAGAGGCGATCGCATGTATGAATTTTTAGAGCGTTTGACTAAAGCTGCCTTACCACGTGTTCGCGACTTTAGGGGTATTAACAATAAATTAGATGGCCGTGGTAATTATACTTTAGGTATCGAAGAACAAATTATTTTCCCCGAAATCAATATTGATAATGTAAGCCGAATAACAGGTATGAATATTACCTTCGTAACTACAGCACAGACTGATGAAGAAGGTTTTGCACTATTGAAAGAATTTGGTTTACCATTTAAGAAAAACTAATAAAGATATACAATGGCAAAAGAATCAATGAAAGCCCGTGAGGTAAAAAGAGCAAAAATGATTGCAAAGTATGCCGCTAAACGCGAACAGTTTTTAGCTGAAGGTAATTACGATGCACTTCAAACGCTGCCAAGAAATTCCTCGCCTATCCGTTATCACAACCGTTGCAAAATTACCGGTCGTCCTAAAGGATATATGCGTCAATTCGGAATTTCTCGTATCCAATTTAGAGAAATGGCCTCTAAAGGATTGATACCAGGGGTGAAAAAAGCAAGCTGGTAAACTTAGATTTTCAGTTGAAAAGAAAATAAAATCAATAAATATTGTCCCGGCAGTCGGGATTAATTTAAAAATAATCATATGACAGATCCAATTGCAGATTATCTGACGAGATTAAGGAATGCTATACAAGCTAAGCATCGCGTGGTAGAGATACCTGCGTCTAATCTCAAAAAGGAAATAACCCGCATTCTTCATGAGCAGGGTTATATTTTGAATTATAAATTTGTGGAAGACGGACCTCAAGGCAGTATCAAAATTGCTTTGAAATATGATCCGGTAAACAAGGTTAACTCTATTAAGAAATTAATTAGGGTATCTAAACCTGGTCTCCGCAGATATACCGGTTATAAAGAAATGCCACGCGTACTTAACGGTCTTGGTATAGCTATCGTTTCTACCTCTCATGGTGTGATGACGAATAAGCAAGCCAGTAACCTCAAAGTAGGTGGTGAAGTTTTATGTTATGTTTATTAATTGAAGGAGGAGAAACTATGTCAAGAATTGGAAAATTACCCATAACTATCCCTGCAGGTGTAAGCATAACGCAAGATGAGAATATCATCACCGTTAAAGGCCCCAAAGGCACTCTAACGCAGGAAATCATCCCTGAAGTATCTTTAAAGATTGAAGGTGCTGAATGTGTTGTAGAACGTTCAAATGACGAAAAACAAAATCGTGCTTTTCACGGTTTGTATCGTTCGTTAATACAAAATATGGTAACTGGCGTATCTGAAGGTTATCAAAAGACTTTAGAATTGGTTGGTGTAGGATTTAAAGCTACTAACCAAGGTCAAATGCTTGAACTTTCTTTAGGCTATACGCATAATATTTATTTGTATTTGCCTGCCGAGATTAAAGTTGAAACGAAGATGGAGCGTAATAAAAATCCATTGATTATATTAGAGAGTGCTGACAAACAACTTATTGGACAAGTATGCGCTAAGATTCGCTCTTTCCGTAAGCCAGAGCCTTATAAAGGTAAAGGAGTTAAGTTTTTAGGTGAAGTTGTACGCCGCAAAGCCGGTAAATCAGCAGCAAAAGGTAGTTAAATCAAGTAATTATTGAAGAAAATGTCAAAGGTAAACAGAAGAAATAGGATTAAAGCAACTATACGTCGCAAAATATCCGGAACTGCACAAAAACCACGTTTAACCGTTTTTCGCAGTAATTCACAGATATATGCTCAACTAATTGATGATATTGAAGGTAAAACTTTAGCTTCAGCTTCATCTTTAGGAATGAAAGATAAAATGACCAAATCAGAACAAGCAGCTAAAGTAGGTTCTTTAGTAGCAAAAAATGCCGTTGAAGCCGGTATCTCTGAAGTAGTTTTTGATAGAAATGGTTATTTATATCATGGAAGAGTAAAACAATTAGCAGAAGCCGCTCGTGAGGGTGGACTTAAATTTTAATCAGGTAAGACAACAAATATGGAGAAAGTAAAAACAACCAATGATTTGGAATTAAAAGACAGATTAGTTGCTGTTAACCGTGTAACCAAAGTAACCAAGGGTGGACGTACATTCAGTTTTTCCGCTATTGTGGTGGTTGGTAATGAAGACGGTATCGTTGGATGGGGTTTGGGTAAAGCTGGTGAAGTAACTTCCGCTATCGCGAAAGGAACTGAAGCTGCTAAGAGAAACCTGATTAAAGTTCCTATCTTTAATGGAACTATACCTCATGAACAAGTTGCTAAGTTTGCAGGTGCGCAAGTGTTTATCAAACCAGCTTCTCCCGGTACAGGGGTAAAAGCAGGTGGTGCTATGCGTGCTGTTTTAGAGAGTGTTGGTATAACCGACGTGTTGGCAAAATCCAAAGGATCATCTAACCCACATAACTTAGTGAAAGCTACAATGATAGCGCTAAGTGAATTGCGTGATGTATTTATGGTTGCCCAAAATCGTGGTGTATCTGTAGATAAAGTATTTAATGGCTAAAATCAAGAATAAGATGGCAAAAATTAAAATACAACAAGTAAGAAGTAAAATTAAATGTCCTCAAAATCAAAAACTAACCCTTGAAGCGTTAGGACTGAGGAAAATTAATGCCGTTGTGGAACATGAAGCAACACCTCAGATTTTAGGCATGGTAGAAAAAGTTAAACACTTAGTGAAAATCATTGATTAAGTAGTATTTGAATCTTTTTATAAAAATAAGATATGGATTTAAGTAAATTGAAACCGGCAGAAGGTTCAGTAAAAACAAGAAAAAGAGTCGGCCGTGGTATAGGTTCAGGTTTAGGACGTACGTCAACTCGTGGACATAAAGGTGCTAAATCGCGCTCTGGATACGCCAAAAAAGTTGGCTTCGAAGGTGGACAAATGCCTATACAACGTCGTTTGCCAAAATTTGGCTTTAAGAATATCAATAAAGTTAGCTATAAAGCTATTAATTTAGAAACCCTAGAAACTTTAGCCGAAACACATAAATTGACTTCAATTGGATTGACTGAATTGATTCAACACGGTTTCGTAAATAAAAAAGATAAGGTTAAAATTTTAGCTAAAGGTGAATTGAAAACTAAATTAGACGTTGAAGCTAATGCGTTTTCAAAAGCTGCTGAAGAAGCTATAACTGCCCTTGGTGGTACTGTAAATATCAAGTAAATAACGGTCTGACCGTGCTACAGAAAAAGACATTCAAATGAAGAAAATCATAGAAACAATAAAAAATATCTGGAAGATTGAAGATCTAAGAAACAGATTGCTGACAACTTTCTTGTTTGTATTAATCTATCGTTTCGGAACATTCGTAGTTATTCCAGGTATTAACCCGGCTGCGCTTACTGCTTTGAAATCTCAAACCAGCGGCGGATTAATGGCATTGTTAGATATGTTCTCCGGAGGTGCTTTCGCAAATGCATCTATTTTTGCATTGGGAATTATGCCCTATATCTCTGCATCTATTGCAGTACAGCTACTTTCCATCATGGTGCCTTATTTCCAAAAAATGCAGCGTGAAGGTGAAAGTGGTCGTAGAAAAATGAACCAAATTACCAGATACTTAACGGTTGGTATCTTGTTACTACAAGCTCCTTCTTATTTGGTGAACTTGAGCGTACAATTACATCAAGTGGGTTCTTCATTGCCATCAGGACTTTGGTTTACTATTTCGTCAACCATTATCTTGGCAGCAGGTTCTATGTTTGTGATGTGGTTAGGAGAGCGTATTACCGATAAAGGCATTGGCAATGGTATATCTTTCATTATCTTGATAGGTATCATTTCACGTTTCCCGGGTGCTGTAATCAGAGAATTTGCTTCTCGTTTCTATGAGTCCGGTGGTGGTTTGGTGATGTTCTTATTGGAAATCGTATTCTTGTTTGCAGTAATTGCCGCATCTATTATGTTAGTACAAGGAACAAGAAGAATTACTGTACAATACGCTAAAAGAGTAGTTGGTAATAAACAATATGGTGGTGTTCGTCAATATATACCCCTAAAAATTAATGCTGCCGGTGTGATGCCTATCATTTTTGCGCAAGCTATTATGTTTATTCCTCTAACTTTAGCAGGATTTACACGCTCTGAAACTGTTAGTGGTTTTGTTGGTGCATTCATGAATAATACCGGTTTTTGGTATAATTTCGTATTCGCAGTATTGATCATTCTGTTTACGTATTTCTATACGGCAGTTACCATCAATCCAACACAAATGGCTGAAGACTTAAAACGCAATAATGGTTTTATTCCGGGTTGCAAACCGGGTAAACATACAGCTGATTTTTTAGATGAAATCATGTCTCGTATTACTTTACCGGGTTCTATATTTTTAGCAATCATTGCTATATTGCCGGCTTTTGCGATAATATTGGGAATTAGTGCTGGTTTTGCACAATTCTTTGGTGGTACATCCTTACTCATTTTAGTGGGTGTGGTATTGGATACACTTCAACAAATTGAAAGTCACTTGTTAATGCGCCACTATGATGGTTTATTGAAATCTGGTGGACGTATCAAAGGACGTGCAGGAGGTGCATCAGCATATTAAGTAATTGGTATGGGAAAAATTCAAAAGGGTATTTTTAAATAAATTTTGATTAAATGATTTTTCTCAAAACAGATGAAGAAATAGAATTGCTTAGGATAAGCAATCAGATAGTTGCCAAAACGTTGGCAGAACTTGCTAAGATTATTGCTCCGGGTGTAACAACCGCAGAATTAGACAAGAGAGCGGAAGAGTTTATTAGAGATAATGGTGCTGTTCCCGGTTTTTTGGCTTATAATGGCTATCCAAAATCTATCTGTACTTCTGTGAATGATCAGGTAGTACATGGTATACCTTCCGAAAAAGCAGTACTTAAGGATGGTGATATAATCTCTGTAGATTGTGGTGCTTATATCAATGGTTTTCACGGTGATAGTGCTTATACATTCACTGTGGGAGAGGTGAGACAAGAGGTTTTAGATCTTTTGAAAACCACCAAAGAGTCCTTGTATTTAGGAATAGAGCAGGCTATGGAAGGTAAGCGCATAGGTGATATAGGATATGCAATCCAATCATATTGTGAATCTAAAGGTTACTCTGTTGTGAGAGAAATGATAGGTCATGGTGTGGGCAGGAATTTACACGAGTCGCCGGAGGTTCCGAATTACGGAAGAAGAGGTTATGGGACTATGCTTAAATCAGGTATGACCATAGCTATTGAACCCATGATAAATTTGGGTAAGAGGCAATTGATAATGGAAAAAGATGGATGGACTACCCGTACAATTGACGGCATGCCATCGGCACATTTTGAACATTCAGTTGCTATTAGGAAAGGAAAAGCGGATATATTATCCAGTTTTGAGTATATTGAACAAGTATTAGAAAATAAGAATTAGTATGGCTAAGCAAACAGCAATAGAGCAAGACGGTGTAATCATTGAGGCTTTGTCGAATGCCATGTTTCGTGTTGAATTAGAGAACGGACATGTGATTACAGCTCATATATCCGGTAAGATGAGAATGCATTATATTAAAATTCTTCCCGGGGATAAAGTAAAGTTAGAAATGTCTCCTTACGATTTAACGAAAGGAAGGATTACATTTAGATACAAATAAATCGCTAAAAAAATATTTTTAAAATGAAAGTAAGAGCTTCTGTAAAAAAGCGTAGCGACGACTGCAAAATCGTTAGGAGAAAAGGTCGCTTGTATGTTATTAATAAGAAAAACCCAAGGTTTAAACAACGTCAGGGTTGAACCGTTTTAATTTTTAATTAAATAGTATTATATGGCTATAAGAATTGTCGGAGTAGATTTGCCTCAAAACAAAAGAGGAGAAGTTGGATTGACTTATATCTACGGAATAGGTCGCAGTAGTGCACAAAAGATTTTAGAAAAGGCCGGTGTTGACCCTAACATCAAGGTTCAAGATTGGACTGACGACCAAGCAGCTAAGATCCGTGAAATTATCGGTGCTGAATATAAAGTTGAAGGTGATCTTCGTTCTGAAACTCAGCTAAACATTAAGCGTTTGATGGATATCGGTTGTTATCGTGGTATTCGTCATCGTATTGGTTTGCCATTGCGTGGACAGAGCACTAAGAACAATGCTCGTACCCGTAAAGGTAGGAGAAAAACTGTTGCTAACAAGAAGAAAGCAACTAAGTAAGAGTTAATCAACGAATATTACTTAATGATTTAATTTAGATTATTATAATGGCAAAGAAATCAGCATCAGTCAAGAAAAGAGTTGTTAAAGTGAGCAGTGTAGGTCAATTACACGTGCATTCATCTTTTAACAATGTAATAGTGACACTTACCAATGATGACGGTCAAGTTATTTCATGGTCATCAGCCGGTAAAATGGGCTTCCGCGGTTCCAAAAAGAACACACCTTATGCTGCACAAATGGCAGCAGAAGATTGCGCAAAGGTAGCTTATGATTTAGGTTTACGTAAGGTTAAAGCCTATGTAAAAGGACCGGGAAATGGTCGTGAATCAGCAATTCGTACTGTTCACGGAGCAGGCATCGAAGTGATGGAAATCATCGATGTAACACCACTTCCACACAATGGCTGTCGTCCACCTAATCGCAGAAGAGTGTAATTACTTATTATTTATTTATCTACCTGCTTTATGCTGTAGATGATAAATATTCATATAGAAAATCAATAAAAAAACCGTTCGAAAGATATGTTTTAATAAGCTTTGTTTTGGTTGTGCTTCTAACCTCTCTACAACCGCGGCTGTAACGGCTTTATTAAAGGTATCTTATCTGAACAAAAAATTAACGAACAAAAGTAATTTTATAAATAATGGCAAGATATATTGGTCCAAAATCAAAAATTGCACGTAAATTTGGTGAGCCTATTTTTGGCCCTGATAAGGTTTTAGCTAAGAAAAACTATCCTCCCGGTCAACATGGTAACAACCGTCGCAGAAAGACTTCTGAGTACGGTTTACAATTACGTGAAAAACAAAAAGCCAAATACACTTATGGTGTGTTAGAGAGGCAATTTAGAAGAATGTATGAGAAGGCTCAAAGTAAGCCCGGCGTTACCGGTATTATTTTACTTCAATTCTTGGAGTGTCGTTTAGATAATATCGTTTACCGCATGGGTATGTCTCCTACAAGAGCCGGAGCTCGTCAATTGGTTAGCCATAAGCACATCACTGTAGATGGCCAAGTGGTGAATATACCATCTTATGAAGTACGTCCCGGACAAATTATTGCAGTTCGCGAGCGTGACAAAGCTATGAAAGTAATTACTGAATCTTTGACAGGATTCAATCATACCAAATATCCTTGGATAGAATGGGATGATAACTCTATGTCAGGAAAATTAATGTACGTTCCCGAACGTGAAGAAATTCCTGAGAATATTAAAGAACAACTAATTGTTGAATTGTACTCTAAATAAAAGATAACCATGGCTATATTAGCATTTCAAAGACCCGATAAGGTCATCATGTTGGAAGCAGATAACTTTCATGGAAAGTTTGAATTCCGTCCGCTTGAACCCGGGTATGGTATTACCATAGGTAATGCTTTACGTAGGATACTATTGTCTTCTCTTGAAGGTTTCGCTATTACAGCGGTTAAAATTGAAGGAGTAGATCATGAATATGCCTCTATCCCCGGTGTTATTGATGACGTTGCCAACATTATACTGAACCTGAAGCAGGTGCGTTTCAAACAAGTAGTAGAAGATGTTGAAACAGAAAAAATAACTGTTAATGTAACAAGTGGAAAATCTGAATTAAAAGCTGGAGATATAGGTAAGTATTTTACCGGTTTTGAAGTATTAAACCCCGATTTGGTGATTTGTGAAAAAGATGCTTCTGCTAATTTCCAAATGGATATTATCGTGAATAAAGGTCGCGGTTATGTTACAGCTGAGGAAAATACTGAAGAGAATTTTGAGGTTGGCGTTATTCCAATTGATGCTATCTTCACACCCATCAAGAACGTAAAATATGCTGTTGAGGACTTCCGTGTGGAACAGGTAACCGACTATGAAAAGTTGATTATCGAAATTGACACCGATGGTTCAATTTTCCCTAAAGATGCACTGAATGAAGCAGCTAAAATTCTAATCCAACATTTTATGCTGTTCTCTGATGAGAAAATTTCTATTGAAACTTCTGAGGTTGATTCTCATGATGATTTCG
Organism: uncultured Paludibacter sp.; assembly: GCA_964414805.1. Classification (GTDB taxonomy): domain Bacteria; phylum Bacteroidota; class Bacteroidia; order Bacteroidales; family Paludibacteraceae; genus Paludibacter. The sequence continues at coordinate 6,298 of CAYPYZ010000010.1, read as the reverse complement.
ATGAAGAGTTCCTTCAAATGCGTCAGCTACTCAAAACTAAACTTACAGACTTGGAACTTTCAGTACGTGCATTGAATTGCTTGAAAGCTGCTGATGTTGAGTCTTTAGGCCAATTAGTGACCTATAATCGTCATGATTTATTGAAGTTTAGAAACTTTGGAAAAAAATCTTTAGCTGAATTGGATAGCAAATTGGAGAGCATGAACTTAACATTCGGTATGGATATCTCCAAATATAAAATAGATAAAGAATAATAGAAAATGAGACATAATAAAAAACTTAATCATTTAAGCCGTACAGCGGCTCATAGGAAGTCCATGCTGGCTAATATGTCAGTTTCCCTTATCCAACACAAGAGAATTCAAACTACAGTTGCAAAAGCTAAGGCTTTACGCGTATATATTGAACCATTGCTAACTAAGTCAAAAGAAGATACAACTGCTTCAAGACGTCTCGTGTTTAGCTACCTTCAAAATAAAGATGCCGTAACTGAATTATTCCAAAATATCTCTCAAAAAATAGCTGACCGTCCAGGTGGTTACACACGTATTCTTCGTACCGGTATCCGCCTTGGTGATAGTGCAGAAATGTGTATCATCGAATTGGTTGATTATAACGAGAATATGTTGAAAGAAAAGGCAAGTAAGAAAGCTGCTCGTACACGTCGCTCTACTGCTGCAAAGAAAGCTACTGATGCTCCTGCCAAGGAAAAAGCTCCTAAAACTGAAGCTCCCACAGCTGAAACTCCAGTAGTGGAAGAACCCGTAGCTGTTGAAGAAGCAAAGGTTGAAGCTCCTGTAGCAGAGGAAGCTGCTCCAGTTGTGGAAGAAGTTGCACCAGAAGCTCCTGTTGCTGAAGAGGTAGTGGAAACACCAGAGGAACCCGCTGCTGAAGAAACAAAAGAAGATAAAGAATAATTATCTTTCTGTATATAAAATAAAAGGGCGTTAGTTCAACACTAACGCCCTTTCATTTTATAACTTCTTTAATAACTCCCTTACATTAACAGCCTTTTGTATAAGAGCAGATAGACTGTCTATGGCTATTCTTTCCTGCTCCATGCTATCGCGATAACGGATAGTGACTGTATTGTCAGTTAATGTTTGATGGTCAACCGTGATACAGAAAGGTGTACCTATGGCATCTTGGCGACGATAACGCTTACCAATGGAGTCTTTTTCATCATAGAAACATTTGAAATCATACTTCAATTCGTCCATGATTGCACGTGCTTTTTCGGGTAAACCGTCCTTTCTTGTCAAAGGCAAAATAGCTGCTTTAACCGGAGATAAAACAGGTGGTAACTTCAATACTACACGGCTATCTCCACCTTCTAGGACTTCCTCTTCATAAGTACCCGCTAAAATTGAAAGGAAAGTACGATCCAGACCTATGGAAGTTTCCACAACATAAGGTATATAGGATTTATTCAATTCCGGATCAAAATACTTTAAATTCTTTTTAGAGAACTGTTCATGACTTGCTAAATCGAAGTCAGTGCGAGAGTGAATACCTTCTACTTCTTTGAAGCCAAAAGGCATTTCAAATTCAATATCTGTAGCTGCATTAGCATAATGCGCCAATTTATCGTGATCGTGGAAACGGTATTTATGATCGCCTAAACCCAAAGCTTTGTGCCAGTTTAAACGAACCTCTTTCCAGTATTCATACCATTCAAGCTCTTCTCCCGGACGAACAAAAAACTGCATCTCCATTTGTTCAAATTCACGCATACGGAAAATAAACTGGCGTGCTACTATCTCATTACGGAAGGCCTTACCTATTTGTGCAATGCCGAAAGGAATCTTCATCCTGCCAGTCTTTTGTACATTTAAGAAGTTGACGAATATACCTTGTGCAGTCTCAGGGCGTAAATAAATTTGTGTTGCACCTTCAGAGGTTGAACCCATTTCGGTGGAAAACATCAAATTAAACTGTCGCACGTCTGTCCAGTTTTTTGTACCGCTGATAGGACAAACCACATCATTATCTTCTATGATAGCTTTTAGCTCATGCAAATCATTATCGTTAAGTGCTTTCGAGAAGCGAGCATGTATCTCATCGCGTTTGGCTTGATTTTCCAAAACACGAGGATTGGTTTGTCTGTATAGCTCAGCATCGAATTTTTCACCAAAACGTTTGGCAGCTTTGTCAATTTCTTTCTGAATTTTATCATCATATTTAGCCAATAAATCCTCAATCAGGATATCAGCACGATAGCGTTTTTTAGAATCTTTATTATCAATAAGTGGGTCGTTAAAAGCATCCACATGTCCGGAAGCCTTCCAAGTAGTAGGGTGCATAAAGATGGAGGCATCGATTCCTACCACATTTTCATGCAAAAGCATCATACTATCCCACCAGTATTTTTTAATGTTGTTTTTCAACTCAACACCATTTTGTCCATAATCATACACAGCACCCAATCCATCATAAATTTCGCTTGATGGAAATACAAAACCATACTCCTTGCAATGGGCAATCAACTTTCTAAAAACATCATTTTGAGTAGACATAATTTTTTAGCAACTATTTATATGTTAATTATTAAGAGAACTCACAAATCCTTTATAGAGGATTTTTTAAGAAGTGCAAAGTTACTGATTTTTTTGTTACTTTTGTGTGTTGAATTTTTTAAATGATATTAATTGTATGAGTACAGAAGACACCAAAGATGCAATGAATGAGAAGAAAAATCCTGCAGAACAGGAAAAAGAAGTTGAGTCTGTTGATAATCAGTTAGATGAGCATGAGTCTGAAGTTGTGGAAGATGATGAAATCGATGTCTCGGAGGATAAATCTGAGGATGCTGTTCCTATTTTTAGAGATACACAATCAAAAAGTCAGCTGTCCGGCATGTTCCAAAATTGGTTTTTGGACTATGCTTCCTATGTGATTTTAGAAAGGGCAGTACCTGATATTTACGATGGCTTAAAGCCGGTTCAAAGGCGTATCCTGCATGCTATGAAGCGTTTGGATGACGGACGATATAATAAGGTTGCCAATATAGTAGGGCATACCATGCAGTTTCACCCTCATGGGGATGCATCTATTGGAGATGCTTTAGTCCAGTTGGGCCAAAAGGATTTGTTGATAGATTGTCAAGGTAACTGGGGTAATATCCTTACGGGAGATGGCGCCGCAGCTCCAAGATATATTGAAGCGCGACTTTCAAAATTTGCTTTAGATACGGTTTTTAATCCCAAAACTACCGAATGGAAATTGTCCTATGACGGTAGGAATAAAGAGCCAATCACCTTACCGGTTAAGTTTCCTTTATTATTAGCACAAGGAGTAGAGGGGATTGCAGTAGGTTTAAATTCCAAAATTTTACCCCATAATTTCAATGAACTTATAGATGCGTCTATTGCCTATTTGAAAGGGGAGGAGTTTGAATTGTACCCCGATTTTCAAACCGGTGGAGCCATAGATGTAAGTCGCTATAATGATGGCGAACGTGGTGGTTCTGTAAAAGTGCGTGCTAAAATCACGAAAGTAGATAATAGAACCTTGGCTATTACTGAGATTCCATATGGCACGGATACTTCTAAAATTATCGATTCTATCATTAAAGCTGTCGAAAAAGGGAAGATAAAAGTACGTAAAGTAGATGATAATACGGCTGCGGAAGTGGAGATCTTAGTGCATTTGCAATCTGGAACCTCATCGGATAAGACCATAGATGCACTCTATGCTTTCACCGATTGTGAGGTAAGTATTTCTCCGAATTGCTGTGTGATTCATGACAATAAACCGCGCTTTATTACTGTAAGTGAGATGCTCAGATTGAGCTGTGATCATACCAAAGACTTACTGAAATTAGAACTTGAGATTCAGAAAAGTGAATTAGAGGAGCAATTATTCTTCACTTCTTTGGAAAAAATATTTATTGAAAATAGGATATATAAGGATAAGGAATTTGAGGATAGTGATACGCAGGACAAGGTTGTAGCCCATATAGATAAAAGGTTAGAGCCTTTTAAGAAAGATTTTATTCGTGCTTTACAGCGTGAAGATATCTTGAAATTATTGGAGATACGCATGATGCGCATCACTAAATTTGATTCTCAAAAGGCTGATGAGATTTTGATTAATCTTCAAAAGAAAATCAAAGAAACCCAATATCAATTAGACAATATTGTGGATTATACGATTTTCTGGTATGAGGGATTAAAACAAAAATATGGCAAGGATTATCCACGTATGACTGAAATTCGTAGTTTTGAGGCTATTGTTGCAACAAAAGTGATAGAGGCTAATGAAAAATTATATGTGAATTATGCGGAAGGTTTTATTGGTATCGGCTTGCGCAAAGATGAATTTGTATGTAATTGCTCGCATTTAGATGATGTGATAGTGTTTTTCAAAGATGGCAAGTACAAGGTTGTCAAAGTAGCTGACAAAATTTTTGTGGGTAAGAATATTTTATACTTGAACGTGTTTAAAAAGAATGATTCTCGCACTGTGTATAATGCGGTTTATAAGCACGGAAAACAAGGACCTTATTATATCAAACGTTTTGCGGTAGATAGTATCATACGAGATAGGGATTATGATTTAACACAGGGAAAGGCAGGCTCTAAAGTGGTTTATTTTACTGCTAATCCTAATGGTGAAGCTGAAGTGATACGTGTAAGTTTACGCCCTAAACCTCGTTTGACTAAATTAGTTTTTGAAAAGGACTTTAGTGATATAGCTATTCGGGGGCGTCAGGCAAGAGGTAATATCCTGACCAAGAACGATGTATATAAAATTGTTTTAAAACATAAGGGTGGCTCTACTTTGGGCGGTCGCGAAGTGTGGTTTGACAGAGATGTATTGCGTTTAAATTATGACAAGCGGGGTGAATGTTTGGGTGAATTTCATAGTGATGACCAGATATTGGTGATATCGAGTTCGGGTGAGTATTATACCACTAATTTTGAACTAACCAATCATTTTGAAAAAGACATATTGGTGATAGAGAAGCATGATCCTGACAAGGTTTGGACTTTGGCTTTATATGATGCAGATCAGCAATACTATTATCTGAAACGCTTTCAATTGGAGCTTACGCAAAGGCCTCAAAATATTTTGGGAGATAATCCCGAATCGCGTTTGCTTATTTTGAGTGACCAAGATTATCCTCGTTTTGAGGTGGTGTTTGGAGGCAATGATGAGCATAGACCGGCCTTAGAAGTGGATGCTGAGGAGTTTATTGCTGTGAAAGGTTTCAAGGCAAAGGGCAAGCGCTTGACGACCAATGAGGTGGCTTCTATCAATGAATTAGAGCCTTTGCGATTTAAAGAACCGGGTGAAAACTATACTTCTTATGCGCAGGATGCTACAGATGATGATTTAATTGGTGGCGAAGATAATGAAGAAAATAATGAGGATGATGATAATGATAATGTTGAAAATGTTGATAATAGTGGCGAAGTAGAAGTTGAGGTTAAAAATATCGATAAAAAAGATGCAAAGCCAAAGTCCGGTAAAGCTTCAAAATCTGAAGATATTTCAGGACAAATGGAATTATTTTAAATTCTCCTCCTAAATTCTGCGCATACAATGCCCGTTGCAACTGCTACATTCAGGGATTCAGCATTGGATGCTCCAGGCGGATAATTAGGTATTTCTACATGATGGGTAAGTAGTTTTACAAGCTGAGGCGAAATGCCTTGCCCTTCATTGCCCATGATAATCAACCCTTTATTGCTTAAGGTGGATTGGTAAATATTCTCACCCCCCAAAATAGTCCCATAAATAGGCGTTTCTTCCTGCTCTGATTTCAATTGAGCAATAAAACTTGGCAAGTCAATATAGTGAATTTTCACCCTTGCCAAGGATCCCATAGAAGCTTGTATAGTTTTGGGTCCGTAGGCATCTGCCGTGTTGGGAGAACAAAAAATATGTTTGATACCAAACCAATCAGCAATGCGGATAATGGTACCAAAATTCCCGGGATTCTGAATTTCATCCAAAGCCAAACACAGCTCTTGATGACATATGTTCGTTGGTGTCGCTGAGTTTTGTGGTTTTTGGAAAACAGCCAATACGCCATCTGGAGATGTTTGAGATGTTATTTTTTGCATGCCGGCATCATCGGTCAGTATGCGTTCATTTGCCTTAAAATGAGCTATTGCTTGCTCTTTTTCTTTCGTGAAAACTAATAATTCGCAAACAAAACTACCCATTAAATCATTAATTAATTTGAATCCTTCCGCAATAAAGCAGTTAGACCCGTCTCTATATTTTTTAATAGCCAGGGATTTAATGAATTTAATCTTGTTTTTTGAAAGCATATTTTAGGCATGAAAGG
>CAYPYZ010000009.1:6038-23723 GCA_964414805.1 uncultured Paludibacter sp. | reverse complement strand
TTGATGTTTTTGGTGTAACACCGACAACTCACTCCTTTTTTGCGCTTGTTCAATAAGCTGAAAACCGTATCATCAATATAATTATCAATTAAAATCAGGGACGAATCCGCTTTGCGAATTAAATCTGCTGCAAAGGTATAAGCATCGAAAACTTGGCCGTTGAAGAAAATGCCTTTTTGGGGTAATTCATTCTTTTCTAAAGCTCTAAATAATAGATTAAACTTTTGGTCATATTCAATCAATTTGTTTTCAATATTTGATATGCGTAATAGTTGAATGGTTTCTTGACCAATTAATTTACGTATTTGAACGAAAGCATTCATAATTTGAATACTTACTCTAACTGCAACATCACTCCTCAAAACTGATGACAGCATGGCTACTCCCTGTTCAGTAAATGCATAGGGTAAATATCTTCTTCCACCATGTTCTGAACTTGAGGTCGCAATTTGCGACTTCAAGTCATTCCATTCATCTACCGATAATTGAAACATAAAATTAACAGGGAAACGCTCTTTGTTCCTTTTTACCTGCTCATTCAATCTTTTTATATCAACTTGATACATCTCAGCGAGGTTACTGTCAATCATCACTTTTTCGCCACGAATAGTAAAAATGTAATTTGTAATTTGTTGTAAAGGAAGAATTATCTCATTTTTCATAGCAATAAAAATATTATTAGATTAAAAATTAACGATATGGGTTATTGTAAACAAACAGGTGCAAATTTATGAAAAAATTGGGAAATGGGAAAGGGGGATATTCGCATCCAACAATGGACGTTATTCCAAATCTCTTACTACATTAACCATAAGATAAATCTTACGGATAATCACATTGCGTGTCTTACATGACCACACCCCATAAATAATCAAAATAACATAAAAATCAACTTTTCTCAAACAATTTGCTTGTTATTAAAAAAATATCTTTATATTTGCACCCTGAATCTTGAATAAGAAAATGAATAGCAATCTTCTACATACTTTATTACTCAACATTATTATTCTTTTACGTCAAAGGTAAGAGTGAGTTTGGTATGTAGATTACTATAAAAATTTGTAAAGCCTTTCTCACTCACATGAGAAGGGCTTTTTTTTTAAAACAGAAAATTATGGAAAAACTTTTTATTTTTGACACTACCTTGCGCGATGGCGAACAAGTTCCGGGATGCCAATTGAACACAATCGAAAAAATTCAAGTGGCTAAAGCCTTAGAACAGTTGGGCGTTGACGTGATTGAAGCCGGATTTCCGGTGTCAAGTCCGGGTGACTTTAATTCTGTAGTAGAAATTTCTAAGGCTGTTACATGGCCAACTATCTGTGCACTTACACGCAGTGTGGAAAAGGACATCGAAGTGGCAGCCGAAGCTTTACAATACGCAAAAAAGAAAAGGATACATACCGGTATAGGTACTTCTGAATACCATATCAAGTATAAATTTAATTCCAATCAAGAGGAAATTCTTGAAAGGGCTGTAGCTGCCGTAAAATATGCCAAACGCTTTGTGGAAGATGTGGAGTTTTATTGCGAGGATGCCGGTCGTACCGATAATGTATACCTTGCTCGCGTGGTGGAAGCAGTGATTAAAGCGGGTGCTACTGTGGTGAATATCCCTGATACCACCGGCTATTGCTTACCAGATGTGTATGGAGAAAAAATTAAATTCTTGATGGAAAACGTTAGCAATGTTCATCAGGCAATCTTATCCACACATTGTCATAATGACTTGGGCATGGCAACAGCCAATACCATGGCAGGTGTGCTGAATGGTGCTCGTCAAGTGGAAGTGACCATCAACGGTATAGGCGAACGCGCCGGTAATACTTCTTTGGAAGAAGTGGCCATGATACTTAAATGCCATAAGGATCTGAAAATCGATACCAATATCAATACGCAGAAAATTTATGAAACCAGTCGCTTGGTCTCTAACTTAATGAATATGCCTGTACAAGCTAATAAGGCAGTGGTTGGACGTAATGCTTTTGCACATTCTTCCGGCATACATCAAGATGGCGTTTTGAAAAATCGTGAAAATTATGAAATCATGGATCCGGCTGATGTGGGCTTGGATAAGAACTCTATTATCTTGACTGCTCGTAGTGGTCGTGCTGCCCTCAAACACAGACTTAGCGTTTTAGGTGTAGATATGGACGGTGAAAAATTAGATAAAGTTTATGAAGAATTTCTATTGCTTGCTGACAAGAAAAAGGATATTAATGATGATGATGTACTATTATTAGCCGGTAAAGAAAGGACTTCTAAAGAGCGTATAAAATTGGATTATTTGCAAGTAACCTCTGGCGTTGGAGTTAAATCAGTTGCCAGCGTAGGTTTGCAAATAGCAGGTGAAAAATTTGAAGCTGCTGCATCGGGCAATGGTCCTGTGGATGCAGGTATCAATGCTTTGAGACGTATCATCAATCGTGAAATGCACTTGCAAGAATTTACCATTCAAGCCATCAATCGCGGAAGCAACGATGTTGGTAAAGTGCATATGCAGGTGGAACATGCCGGCATAGTTTATTATGGTTTCGGTGCTAATACAGATATCGTAGCCGCATCCATCGAAGCCTATATCAATGCCATCAACCAGTTTGTGAGGTAGTTCTACGTTTTTTATAGTAAAAATATTAGATAGTTTAGATAAAATTTAATGATAACGAAAATGAGCAAAACATTATTTGATAAGATCTGGGATGCGCACGTGGTTTCTACCATAGAAGAAGGTCCCACGCAATTGTATATAGACAGGCATTTTTGTCACGAAGTAACCAGTCCGCAGGCTTTCAATGGCTTACGCGCTCGTGGCTTAAAGGTTTTTCGTCCGGAATTGACCACCATGACTGCCGACCATAACACGCCGACCATCGATCAAGATCAGCCGGTGAAAGACCCAATTTCTCGTAATCAATTGGATACTTTTGCCAAAAATGCCAAAGAGTTTGAAATGCCACTTTATTACCCTTTGGGACATAGTAAAAATGGTATTGTGCACGTAATAGGTCCTGAAAATGGATTTACACAACCGGGTATGACCATCGTTTGTGGTGATAGTCACACTTCTACCCACGGCGCTTTTGGAACTATCGCTTTCGGAATTGGTACTTCCGAAGTGGAAATGGTTTTGGCTACCCAATGTATTTTGCAAACCAAACCTAAAACCATGCGTATCAATTATCATGGTAAATTAGGAAAAGGTGTATCTTCCAAAGATATAGCACTTTATACCATTGCAAAATTAACTACAGGTGGTGCTACGGGCTATTTTGTAGAGTATGCAGGAGAGGCCATTCGCAATTTAAGCATGGAGGAACGTATGACAGTTTGTAATCTTTCCATAGAAATGGGTGCTCGCGGTGGTTTAATTGCACCGGATCAAACTACTTTTGATTATGTAAAGGGTCGTCCTTTCGCTCCTAAAGGTGAGGAATGGGATAAAAAATTAGCTTATTGGAAAACTTTGCAATCTGATGAAGATGCTGTTTTTGACAAGGAATTAAATTTCGATGCATCAGAAATACAGCCTATGATTACATATGGCACCAATCCGGGCATGGGCATGGGCATTCAAGATGCTATCCCTACCTTAGATGCAATTGATGAAGCAGGTCGTATTTCTTTCCAAAAATCTTTGGATTATATGGGATTTCAAGCAGGTGAGAAATTGATAGGTAAACCTATTGATTATGTGTTTATTGGCAGTTGTACCAATGGCCGTATTGAGGACTTCCGTATTTTTGCCAATTATATTAAGGGTAAAAAGAAGGCAGATCATGTAGTGGCTTGGTTAGTTCCCGGAAGTTGGGAAGTTGAAAAACAAATTAGGGAAGAGGGTCTGTTAGATGTGATTTTAGATGCCGGTTTCAAAATGCGCCAACCGGGTTGTTCGGCTTGTTTGGCTATGAACGATGATAAAATTCCTGCCGGGAAATACGCAGTTTCTACTTCCAATAGAAACTTTGAAGGCCGACAAGGACCGGGAGCTCGCACTATTTTAGCAAGTCCGTTGGTAGCTGCTGCTGCCGCAATAGCCGGTCACATCGCCGATCCAAGAGAAATATAATCCTAAGAAAAATTATACAGATTAATAAAATTAGATATGGAAAAGTTTAAAACATTGACTTCATCGGTAGTTCCTCTACCTATTGAAAATGTAGATACAGATCAAATTATACCTGCCCGCTTCCTAAAAGCCGTTGATAAAGAGGGATTCGGCGATAATCTTTTTGCCGATTGGCGCTATCAAAAGGATGGTACGCCCAAATCGCATTTTGTATTGAATAATCCTACTTATTCGGGTAGTATTTTAGTTGCCGGTAAAAACTTCGGTTCAGGTTCAAGTCGTGAACATGCTGCTTGGGCTATAGGTGGTTATGGCTTTAAAGTGGTAGTTTGCAGCTTCTTTGCTGATATATTTAAAAATAATGCCCTGAATAACGGCATCCTTCCGGTGGTTGTTAGTCCGGAATTTTTAAATGATATTTTTCAAGCAGTAGAAGAAAACCCTCAGACTACTTTAACGGTAAATCTTGAAGATCAGCTTATTACTAATAACGCAAATGGTGCATCAGAATCATTTGAAATCAATCCTTACAAAAAAGAATGTTTGTTAGAGGGCTTGGATGATATTGATTATCTGTTGAGTAAGAAAAATTTAATAGAAGCATTTGAACAATCAAGGATTTAAACTTGGTTTCAACCTAAAAATATAAGTATGATAGAAATAATGGATACTACCCTGCGTGACGGGGAACAGACGTCCGGAGTGTCATTTGTCACTGCTGAAAAGCTGAGCATAGCCAAATTACTTTTGGAGGAATTGCGTGTGGACAGGATAGAAATTGCTTCTGCACGGGTATCCGAAGGTGAATATGCTTCCGTCAAACGCATTGCTCAATGGGCGCAGAATCATGGGCATATAGACAAAGTGGAAGTATTGGGTTTTGTGGATGGCAGGACTTCCTTAGAATGGGCACAAAATACCGGTTGCAAGGTAATTAATTTATTATGCAAGGGTTCTGAAAATCACTGTACTCATCAATTAAGAAAGAGTAAAGAAGAACATTTAGCAGATATCAAACAAGTTTTGGCTTACGCACGCGAAATGGGTATTACCATCAATATCTATTTTGAAGATTGGTCGAACGGCATGCGTAATTCTGAGGATTATGTATTCTATATAGTTGATAATCTGCAAAATGAATCCATTGCGCGCTTTATGTTACCGGATACTTTAGGTATTTTAAATCCTTCGGAGACCTTCAAATTTTGTATGAAGATGGTAGGTCGTTATCCCAATTTGCATTTTGATTTTCATGCTCATAATGATTATGATTTGGCTGTAGCCAATGTGTATGAAGCAGTGAAAGCCGGCGTAAAAGGCGTGCATGTTACCATTAATGGTTTGGGAGAAAGAGCGGGCAACGCTCCCCTATCCAGTACTATAGCAGTATTGCACGATCAACTTCAGAAAAAAACCAATATAGACGAAAGTAAAATCAATCGCGTAAGCAAAATGGTTGAATCCTATTCCGGTATACGCGTTCCGGCTAATAAGCCGGTGATTGGTGATAATGTTTTCACGCAAGTAGCAGGTATTCATGCAGATGGCGATAATAAACGGAATTTATATTACAATGATTTATTACCTGAAAGATTCGGCCGCGAAAGAGTATATGCCTTGGGTAAGACTTCCGGCAAAGCCAATATAGTCAAGAACTTACAACAATTAGGGATTGAATTGGACGATGAAATGATGGCTTTGGTTACACAGCGTGTCATCGAATTGGGCGATAAAAAGGAAATGGTAACCATAGATGAACTCCCTTATATTGTGACGGATATCGTTAAAAACTCTACCAACGAATCCAGTATAGTCAAAATTTTAGATTATAGTTTGGCTATCAGTAAGGGTTTGCGACCTATGGCAACCGTGAAAATGGAGATCAATGGCAAGGTGTACCAACAATCGGCTGCCGGTGACGGACAATACCACGCCATTTCGAAAGCTATGTATAAAATCTATAAGAAATTAGATAAGCCTACACCGAATTTATTGGATTATGAGGTAGTTATACCGCCTGGCGGACAAACCAATGCGATGGTACAAACCATTATCACTTGGAGTTTTAATGAGAAAACCTTTAGGACAAGGGGTTTGTCGACCGACCAGACTGTTTCGGCCATCAAGGCAACTGAAAAGATGTTGAATATTATTGAAAGCAATGATATTCCGGTAAAGCAATGTTAATATCCTGAATACAAATAAATTAAGCATTATAATGAAAAAAACTTTGAATATTGCCGTTTTAGCCGGCGACGGCATAGGTCCGGAGATTACTAAACAAGCTTTGGCAGTTACTAAAGCCGTATGTGAAAAATTCGGTCATACATTAAATTATGAAGAAGGTATTACCGGTGCAGCCGCCATTGATGCTGTAGGTGATCCCTACCCTGCTGAAACTCACGCTTTATGTATGCGTTCGGATGCCGTATTGTTTGGCGCTATTGGCGATCCTAAATATGATAATGACCCATCTGCGAAAGTTCGTCCGGAACAAGGGTTACTCCGCATGAGAAAGGCTTTGGGTTTGTATGCTAATATTCGTCCTGTGACAACCTTTCCATCTTTATTACATAAATCACCATTGCGTGCTGACTTGGTAGAAGGAGCAGATTTTATGTGTATTCGCGAGCTAACCGGCGGCATGTATTTCGGTCGCCCGCAAGGCCGCTCAGAAGATGGCAATACTGCCTATGATACCTGCATTTATACCCGCGAAGAAGTAGAAAGAATTATGCACTTAGCCTATGAATTTGCAGGAAAAAGACGTAAAAAACTGACTATGGTGGATAAGGCTAATGTATTGGCATCCAGCAGACTTTGGCGTGAAATTACGCAAGAAATTGCACCTCAATATCCAGATGTAGAAACTGAATATATGTTTGTGGACAATGCTGCCATGCGCATTATTCAATGGCCTAAGAGTTTTGATGTATTGGTAACGGAAAACCTTTTCGGTGATATTCTAACGGATGAAGCATCCGTGATTACCGGTTCTTTGGGCATGTTGCCATCTGCCTCCATAGGCATTCATACTTCCGTATTTGAACCCATACATGGTTCATATCCACAGGCTGCAGGAAAAAACATCGCTAATCCTTTAGCAACCATACTTTCAGCAGCATTGATGTTTGAGTATGCTTTTGATATGCAGGAAGAAGGGAAATTAATACGTGAAGCTGTAGAAGCCTCTATGACTGCTAAGATTGTCACGGAAGACATAGCAGGAGATGGAAAAGCTTATACAACTTCAGAAGTTGGTGATTGGATTGTTGCTTATATAAATAAGAAATTGTAAATTTGCAATAAATTCAATTAAACAAACTTTATGTCCCCACTAAACTCAACATTCAAGGTATTTTCAGGTACAAACAGTAGAGATCTTGCCGAAAGAATATGCCAAAGTTTAAACTCTCCATTAGGAAATATGATTATTCAACATTTCGCAGATGGAGAGTTTGCCGTTTCTTATGAAGAATCTATTCGCGGTCAGTACATCTATTTGATTCAGTCAACTTTCCCTAATTCCGACAATCTGATGGAATTATTGCTGATGATAGATGCTGCCAAAAGAGCTTCTGCTTATAAAATTATTGCTGTTATTCCTTATTTTGGATGGGCACGACAGGATAGGAAAGACAGACCTCGGGTATCCTTGGGGGCTAAATTAATTGCAGACTTATTAAGTGTAGCCGGCGTTGACAGGGTGATTACTATGGATTTGCATGCCGATCAAATTCAAGGATTTTTTGATGTTCCAGTCGACCATCTATACGCATCTCGCATCTTCGTTCCGTATATCAAGTCTTTGAATTTAAAAAACTTAGTCATTGCCTCTCCTGATGTAGGTGGTTCCAAAAGAGCCGGTACCTATTCTCGTCATTTAGGAGTGCCTATGGTTTTAACTTATAAAGCCAGAGAAAAAGCCAATGTAGTTGGTGAAATGCGTATTATCGGTGATGTAGAAGGCAAGGATGTAATTATTCTCGATGATATGATAGATACGGGTGGCACCATGTGCAAAGCTGCCGATTTGATGATGCAAAATGGAGCTACTTCCGTAAGAGCTATTGTTACACATGGCGTGATGTCAGGACCGGCCTGTGAAAGAGTAATGCAATCAGCCTTAACAGAAATAGCCTTTACTGACTCCATTCCTTTCAATAAATTAGACCAGTGCCCTAAAGTCAAAATACTAAGCTGCGCAGATACATTTGCTGACACCATTGAGCGTGTGCAATCACATCGCTCTATATCTGAGCAATACATTATTAAATAAAATTACAAGATGGAATATCCTACTTTACAAAATAAATTAATCATGCCTGAATATGGGCGTAATATTCAACATATGGTACAGCATGCTGTCACTATTGAAGACCGCGAGGAGCGTACGCGCTGCGTCAATACCATAGTGGATATTATGGGTAACCTATTCCCCTATCTTCGGGATGTGAATGATTTTAAACATAAACTTTGGGATCATGTGGCGATTATGTCGAATTTCGAATTGGATATAGATTATCCTTATGAAATAATCAAACCTGATGAGCTACATTCTCATCCCGAAAAAATCCCTTATAAAACCAATAAAATGCGCTATCAGCATTATGGAATTACCTTAGAAAGAATGATAGCACGTGTAGCAGACTATGAAGAAGGTGATGAACGTAATGAGTTGATAAGATTGATAGCCAATCAAATGAAAAAATGTTTTCTTACTTGGAATAAAGAAATAGTTGATAACAAAAAGATATTTGAAGATTTAAAAGAATTATCTAATGGAAAATTAGATTTTACGGAAGAATCCTTTAGATTGATTGAATCACGGGACGTATTTCATACTAAAAAACATAGACCAAAAAAGAAATAATATGGCATCATTTATCATTAAAGGAAAACAAAAATTAACCGGAGAAATAATACCACAAGGCGCAAAAAATGAAGCATTACAAATTATTTGTGCTGTATTGTTAACCCCAGAAGAAGTTATTATTCACAATATCCCTGATATCTTGGATGTGAATAACCTCATCAGTTTATTAGCAGATATTGGCGTGGAGGTCAAACAACTTAGTCGCCACAGCTACAGTTTCAAAGCTGAAAATATCAATTTAGATTATTTAGACACTCCTGAGTTTTACAAGAAAAGCGCTTCTTTGCGAGGTTCGGTGATGTTGGTCGGACCGCTTACTGCTCGCTATGGAAAAGCTTTGACACCCAAACCCGGCGGTGATAAAATCGGTAGAAGAAGATTGGATACACACTTTATTGGTATTCAAAAATTAGGTGCTGATTTCTCTTATGATCCGGATCGTAAACTTTATGAAATTACTGCAGATAAGTTGGTTGGAGCTTATATGCACTTGGATGAAGCATCAGTTACAGGTACTGCTAATATCTTAATGACAGCCGTTTTGGCTCAAGGAACTACCACTATTTATAATGCTGCATGTGACCCATATCTGCAACAGCTTTCCAAGATGTTGAACCGCATGGGGGCTAAAATTTCAGGTATTGCTTCTAATTTATTGACCATCGAAGGAGTAAAAACACTCAAAGGTTGCGAACATACCATCCTTCCGGATATGATTGAAATCGGTAGTTTTATTGGGTTGGCAGCTATGTCGGGTTCCGGTATCACCATTAAAAATGTAGCCTATGATGAATTAGGTATTATACCCGATAGTTTCCGGAAATTAGGGATACAAATTGAAAGGCGTGGTGATGATATTTATGTTCCCGAACATCCAAGCTATACCATTGAATCCTTTATTGATGGGTCTATCATGACTTTAGCTGATGCGCCATGGCCGGGATTGACGCCCGACTTATTAAGCGTTTTCTTGGTGGTTGCTACTAAAGCCTATGGCAGTGTATTGATTCATCAAAAAATGTTTGAAAGCAGATTGTTTTTCGTGGATAAATTAATAGATATGGGTGCGCAAATCATCCTTTGCGATCCGCATAGAGCAACGGTAATCGGACAAGGAGAAAATTTATGTCTGCGTGCTGCCAAAATGACTTCACCAGATATACGTGCAGGAATCGCCTTACTTATTGCTGCTTTATCTGCGGAAGGAACCAGCGTGATTGATAATATCGATCAAATTGACAGGGGATATCAAGATATAGAAATACGTTTAAAAGCCTTAGGAGCAGATATTCAAAGAGTAGATAACGCTTGAAATGAATATTGAAAAGCAAATTGGACTCAAAGCTATTGCTATCTATATTTTTATAGGATTGATAGTGGCTTTAGCTTGGATTTATGGCAATAGGCTTAAACAACAAATTCAATTACAGAAAACTAATATTGCGGAACAACAGGAAATCCTCAGTTTAAGCAATACCTTAGTGGCAGAAGTCAGTCAGTTGCTGATGCAAACCACCCCCTATTTGAGTACTCAAAACCCACATTTAATCAGCTATTTTGACAATGAGATTATCAAATTAGATAGTCTCATTGTTCTTTTAATTAGTAAGGATGCTGAAAATACAGAAGCCCTTGAACAACTCAATCTGTTATTGCGAAAGCAAGCAGATAATATACGGGAACTGCATAAAAATCTTGTGCAAGAAAATCCATTAGCACATTTTCAAAATATACAAGAACAACAAAAACTGTTAGAAGCGTCCCCTATTGAGGCGAAACCATTGGATAGGGATACCATTATTAAACTTTCCGAGAGACAGAGTTTTTTTCGTAGAATGCGAAACGCTTTTAACCCCAAAATCGATACAACCTACATTATCTATAACGCTCAAATAGATAGTCTGCATATCGCACGTACCGATTCTCTATCCCTTTTGACGGAAGTGGATCTGATTGTTCAAAAAGCAGAAAAACAATACCAACAAAATATTGCTGATATCCGACAATATATCAGTCAGTTTATTCAAGATGACCGTAAAATTACCACAGAAATTAATGGTCTTCTGACGCAAATTTATAATCGTACTTTAGCGGCTATTCAAGGGACAGTCAAGCAAAGCGAGCAAATTATCAATCGTAATTTCTTGATGCTGACTATGGGCGGTATCGCTATTCTAATCTTGATTTTAGTGCTGCTGTTGATGATAATTTTTGATGTCAATAAGGGTAAACAAGCCAGGGAAAAGTTGAAACAGGTGATGGACACGCGCCATCAACTTCTACTCGCTGTAGCGCATGATATCAAGACTCCTCTGAATAGTATCACGGCTTATGCAGCAATGGGAAATCAAGATCAAAGCAATCAAGATCAAAGCAATCAATCGCCCATTGCCAATGCTTCCGGACATATACATGCTTTATTGGAGAATTTAATTCAATTTTCCAGTATAGAACAAGGCCGTGTTAGTATTTCAAAATCTATTATTGATACAGCGCATTTGGCACAAGAACTACAAGCCTGGTTTGCGCCCATAGCGGCACAAAAGCAGTTGGATTTAACGTTTGAATACCCGGCAGTACTGCTCAAAACTGACGCTTTGAAGCTCAAACAAATTGCGACTAATATCATTGCGAATGCTATTAAATATACTTTAAAAGGAAGTGTAAGCGTAGTATTTACGTTTGAAAATGAGATGCTTTCATTGACAGTTGCCGATACAGGTGTGGGTATTCCTTCCGATAAAATCCCTACGGTCTTTATGCCTTTTTCGCGCATTGCTGAAAACAATGCTATTTCGGAAGGCAGTGGCGTAGGTATGTATGTGGTGAAAAATTTAGTCGATTTATTGGGTGGAGAAATTCATATAGCGTCCCAAGTGGGTGCAGGAACTCAAGTCAATGTGCATTTGCCTGTTGAGCAGATCATTACTGAAATTCATAGAGGCACTAAAAAGATTAAGGTCTTTGAGGATGATCAATCTATGAAAATTATAGTAGAAGGAATGCTTGAGCAATTGGGACATCAAGTGGTAGAAGAAAATTGTGATTTATTGATTACAGATTTAGAAATGTCTCATTATTCAGGTTTGCAGGTGCTGAAGGATTTTCCAGATAAACCTATTATTTTAATGACAGGGCGTTCCGATTTTACGGAAGAAAAAGCCTTAGAGCTTGGTTTTGCTGGATTTATCCACAAGCCTTTCAGTTTAATAGATTTAAAATTTATCATTGGAGAAGGCGAACAACAAGCGCAGGATGAAGATAGTTTCCTTTCGGTGATAGATGATGAAATTCTGCAAGTTTTCAGGGAATCTACTATTGAGAATCAGGCTAATTTAAAGCAATTGCTTAAGCTAAGAAATTTCAAAAAAGCACAGGCTATTTGTCATAAAATGCTGCCTATGTTTGCCCAATTAGGGTATCCTACTGATGCTCTAAAGCGTATGGATGCAAGTGGTGGAAAATTATACCAAGGTTGGATGCAAGATGTGCAATCCATCATAGATATTAAAGTTTGATGCCATAAAGGTGCATCTTATTGTATAAGGTTTTCCTATCAATTTTCAGGAGTTTTGCCGCCAAAGTTTTATTTCCCCTTGCTTGCTGCAATGCCTTTTTAATTTGACCTGCCTCATTTTCAGGGTATAAACTATAGTCCTCTGCTTGCGTGTTTTCTATCTGAAGAAAGCTCAAATCTTCTGTATGAATGAGGGATTCCGTGGCAAACAAGACCATGCGTCTGACCGTATTTCTCAATTCTCTGAGATTTCCTTTCCATGCATATTTTTCCATGAGTTTAATGGCTTCCGGACTAAAACCCTTGATGTCTTTTTGCATTTCTTGATTAGCTTGCTGCAAAAAAGCTTGTGCAAATATACCTATATCCCCTACCCGCTCTCTAAGGGGTGGAACGAAGATAGCCAATTCATTCAGACGATGGTAAAGGTCTTCTCTAAACCTTCCTTCTCCAACCAATTGCAATAAATTTTCATTAGTAGCAGCGATGATGCGTACATTTACGGATATGCTTTTGGCTGCACCAACCGGTCTGACTTGCTGTTCCTGCAAGGCACGTAGCAATTGAACTTGCACCTCATACGGCAGATTACCAATTTCATCTAAAAAAACAGTACCCCCGGAAGCTTGTACAAAAACCCCTTCTTTATCATCAATAGCAGAAGTAAAAGAACCTTTCAGATGTCCGAAAAGCTCACTGGGAGCCAATTCCTTGGAAAGACTGCCACAATCGACGGCTATAAATGGTTTATTGGAACGCGTACTATTTTCATGTATGGTCTTAGCTACATATTCTTTGCCTGTACCACTTTCACCGAGTATAAGCACCGATAACTGTGTGGTTGCTACTTTCATGATATAATCGTACATTTTCAGGGCAGCCGGACTATTCCCTACTATCATCTTGTCGCCTGAAGCTATTGGTCTGACCGCAGTAGGAGTTTGACTTGGCTTACGCAATGCCTCTTCAACCTTTTCTTTTAATATAGAAGGCACTAAGGGCTTTTCTAAATAGTCGAATGCACCCAATTGCATAGCCATGACAGCACTTTGGATACCGCCGTAATTGGTCATAAAAATCACGGGCATATGGAGTTTTTGATTGCGTATCCATTGCAAAAGCATGATACCATCGCCATCCGGAAGTTGTAGGTCAGTCAAAACAATATGGATAGTTTTCTCCTTCAACACCAGATAGGCAGCTTGCAAATTAGAGCAGTACGAAACTTGAAATCCGTTTCGGCTGAACCATTTCTGCAACATCATCCCAAAGGACGTATCGTCTTCTACTATCAATATATGGTTTTGCATAAGGTACAAAGATAAGCATTTTTATAAATATTTTGTCCTACGGACAAATGTATACAATATGCCTAAAGTCACATCCTATATATTTTCATATTTCTTCCACAAAAATATCCCCTGCAGATAACTACAGGGGATGTGCAAAAGTAAAAAACAATTAAGGCTTAGTATATCTTATCTCGTACGTACAACCAAATACTTGGTAATGCTCCAGAAAAGCTCTGCATTTGTTATGTCAATTGTAACAAGTTTGTCATCATTCTTCACTAATTCGTAACTATTTTCGGGATGTGCAGAAAGTATCTTAACAGTCTTAGCACCCGTAGGGATGGTTTTCAGTTCCCTTAAATCTGCCTGAGTTAATACAGTTTTATCAAATGCCTTATCTAATAGCGATTTAGGTCTAAATAAACCATTGGAATTAACGATATTATTTTGCTTTAAAGCTGCTAATTTATCTACCACATACCAAACTGTATTTAAGTCAGCATCTTGTCCTTTCATAATATCTTGCTGTTTTACAGACAATTCATGAATCTCTTCCAAATCAGTTTTAACTTGATGTAAATCAGCCGTAAGCCCTTCAATTTGAATATTCTTTTTGCTAATTACGTGTTGTAAAGAATCCGCTAAACTGATGCGCTGTATCAATTCATTTTCTAATCTTTCGATGGTGGCTTTCAGACCAGAATTTTCATTGTTCTTTTGATTAGAAAGTCGCTGTAGTTGAGAGATTTTTTGTTTATTATCTTCCAAAATCTCCTTAATTTGTGTAAACTGATCCATGATAAGTTTCTTACCATTTTGGTCAGAATTTTCAATAGAACCTACGTCTACCATAATTCTACCTTCAGCTTCCCTAATCATAGCAAAACCGGCTTCTACCTCATTGAGCATCCCCAAAGTAGTATTATAATCCGATTCTAAGTTGTTATGTTCAAGAGCGATGGAGTCACGCTCACTTAATAAAGTCTTGTATTTTCCGCTATGTTCAACGCAGGAGGACGTAGCAAATACAAGTACTGTCACTGAAATTAAAAAAAATCTTGTTTTCATTGTTATTTGTTTTATAGATGTTAGTAATATTTTTATATTTGGCTCAAATTAGCCAATATCGGTACCAAAGTAGTAAAAACTTGAATATCAACCAAATATCTATTATCAAAACTGTGGAAAAATGTGGAAAAATGTAGAAAAACTACACAATTAGTTACACATGTAAGTTAGATAAAATTAATTTCAATTTATTGATAATAAAATATCGAAAATGTAATTTTTATTAAAAAAAACTTCATATCTTTACAACATTTAAATCATGAATGGCATCTAAAGGGTAGTTTTTTCATCATTTAAACACTTTACTAATTTCAATCTAAGAACTAATCATTTTACAAACAAAATTTTACACGAATAATCATGGAAAAGAAAATCTATTTACTGCTACTTGCAGTTAGTGCTTTGTTTTTTGTAGCTTGCGATCCGGATGATGGACCTGATGGACCTTCTGCTAATACCAACTATTGGGATCAAACCTCTTGGGTTAAAATGCAATTAAAATCCAAGGTTAAAACATTGACGGAAGTTCAGGTTTGGAGTACGGATGAATCCACCGGTCATACATCCACAATTGAGTTTAACGAACAAGGTTGGATAACGCAAATGATGGCTGATAGAGCTCACGCTCCAGCAACTCAACCTACAGTATTTCAGTACGAGAATGGCCAATTAGTTAATGATGGGGAGAATACCTACACCTATGCTTCTCACGGAAAATACATACCGCGACAAACTTTTCATATAAAAAATGTAGGTTTAGCTCGTAACCTTGCAAGTGTCACCTCGGCAGGTGGCAATAATGGTGAGTATGGAATCAATTGCATTTTTAATAATGATACCACCCTCTATTTTATTAACTGGAGTATGTATAATGAAGAACGTTATGAAGATACCACTATTTTTATTTACGAGGATAAATATCCTGTAAAATTCCTGAATAGAACGGATACTTGGGGAGAATTTATGAATGCTTCCTATCAGGCTAATGGGATGTTCGATGTCTATGAAGAAGGATTCTTAGGTTTTGAGGAAGGTGGTAATGCCTATACTTATAGAGATTCCAGAAAGACCTATTACAAGCAAGATGATTTATATCTTTTAGAAGATAGGTATGAGAATAATTTCTTCAATTATGAAAATCCGGAGAGTAATTCAACAAGAACAACCTCCTATGTTTATAATGATAAAAAAGATTTAGTTAGAGAAGAAAGTATGGAAGATATGGTAAGGAGTGAATTAGTTGAGTATGCCTATGAATACGATGAGAAAGGTAATTGGACCAAAAGAACCTCCACAGCTACCTATGGTGAAAACGAACCATATACGATCACAACTACCCGTACTATCGTGTATTATTAATTTAGATTTGGTATATTAAGAGCTATTTCAAACTCAAATTGCTAATATAGTTACCTAAGGTGTTTCAGAGGTGTTCAAATGCGATGCAGCAATTGGGCTCTTTTGAAACACTCTGTTACACAATTTTCTATCAAGAAATTTATGAAAAAATTACTTGCTTTACCTTATCAGCTAAAGCTTCGGCTGCTACTTGATTAGCGCCTTCAGCATAGATACGAATAATAGGTTCTGTATTGGATTTTCTAAGGCTTACCCATCCATCAGGAAAGTCGATTTTAACCCCATCAATATCAAGCACATCAAACTCGCTGAAATGCATTTTTACCTTTTCTAAGAGTGCATCTACATCCATTTCAGGACTTAATTCTATCTTATTTTTAGAAATAAAATAATCGGGATAAGAGTTTCTTAATTCCTTAACTGTCTTACCATTTTTAGCCATATAGCTTAAGAATAACGCTATTCCCACTAAAGAATCTCGTCCGTAATGCGATGCAGGATAAATCACACCTCCATTGCCTTCGCCACCTATAACGGCGCCAACGGCTTTCATTTTCTCCACCACATTAATCTCACCAACAGCAGAAGGATAATATTGCTTGCCATATGATTCTGTGACATCCCGTAAGGCACGAGTAGAGCTTAAATTGGAAACAGTATGACCGGGAGTGTGTTGCAGCACATAATCCGCAACAGCAACCAAGGTATATTCTTCACCAAACATAGAACCATCCTCGCAAATAACAGCCAAGCGATCTACATCCGGATCTACCACAAATCCAACATCAGCCTTAGCAGTTTTTATAAGGGCAGCAATTTCCGTTAAATGCTCTGGGAGTGGTTCAGGATTATGGGGAAAATGACCGTTAGGTTCACAATATAGTTTTTCAACTTGTTGTACACCCAAAGCTTCTAAAAGAGCGGGAACTGCAATACCACCTACAGAATTAACACAATCGATGGCCACTTTAAAATTAGCTTTGCGAATAGCTTCCACATCCACTAAATCAAGTGCTAATACGGCTTCTATATGCTTTTGTGTATAACTATCATCATGAATCAATTGCCCTAAAGCATCCACTTCCGCAAAAACAAAATCTTCATCAGATGCTTTTTGTAATACATCACTGCCCATAGCATCATTTAAAAACTCACCCTTTTCATTCAAAAGTTTCAGTGCATTCCATTCCTTAGGATTATGACTGGCAGTCAGGATAATACCACCCGCAGCTTTTGCCATAGCCACAGCAACTTCCGTAGTCGGCGTAGTAGCCAAACCTATATCAATTACATCCATACCCATACCGAGCAAAGTACCTATAACCACTTGTCTGACCATTTCTCCGGATATACGAGCATCCCTACCAACCACTATGGTATTGGATTCAACTGTTTTATTCTCCTTGATGTGACGCGCATAAGCGGCTGTAAAACGCACAATATCAAGAGGATTCAATCCCTCCCCTACACCACCTCCTATGGTGCCTCTGATACCTGATATTGATTT
>CAYPYZ010000009.1:0-5938 GCA_964414805.1 uncultured Paludibacter sp. | reverse complement strand
ACCGCAATACCCGTATTGTTAAATCGTAACCCACAGGGGTAGCCGGTTTGATAAATTGCGGAAATCCTATTTGAGAAGGCACAATTAATTTTGCTTCTGCATTGCTGTATTTCATATAACTCACTGCTTCATGCCAAGCCATACATGCTTCCGAAAAGTTCTGGTAATCAAAAGAATGTGGATGTGGTAAATCAACAGTGCTTTGTGTAGAAATAGTATCTGCACGTAAGCCCAATGTGTATTGCATATATTTGGTTATAATCTGCTCACGAGATTGAATGCTATCTCCTATAATACTATTATCACCTTCTTTAACTAAACGGAAATACAAGCCTGATCTAGCTTTAAAATATACATTATCCGGCCACGGAAACTCAGTAGGCATTTGAGTTACAACTTGTATATCATGGCGTTTGATAAAATCATTAATTAGTTTTTGTTCTACTTTTAACTCTTCTGCGTAAGTAACATTATCATTACACGCAAGAAAAAGATTGGTAGCAATTACAATCAAGAAAATATAGGAGATGTTTCGTATCATTACGATTAGCTTGAAATTTATAGTTTAAAAAATTATCTGATATTGGCAATACTCATAATATCAGCGAAAACACCGGCTGCCGTTACACTGGCACCTGCGCCATATCCCTTGATTATCATCGGATAATCATAGTAACGCTCGGTTTTTATCATGATGATATTATTACTGCCTTCTAATTCATAAAAAGGATGGTGCATATCCACTTCTTGCAAACCTACTGAACAAGCGCCATTCTCCATGGTTGCCACAAAACGATAACGTTTATTTTCAGCCTGCAAACGCTTACGTATCAATTCAAATTCAGCATCCATTTCATGTATGGTATTCCAAAAATCATCTATACTGCCTTCAAAATATTTAGGTGGAATAAATAGATTTTTACGTACATCAGCTTGCTCAACCTTATAGCCGGCTTCACGAGATAAGATTACCAACTTACGGATAACATCTGTACCGCTCAGGTCTATACGTGGATCAGGCTCTGCATAACGCGCTTCCTTAGCCATCAAAATAGCTTTACTTAAAGGAATATCGGCACTGATGGTATTGAAAATAAAGTTTAAAGTACCGGATAAAACAGCTTCTAATTTAAGAATTTTATCACCTGAATTAACCAAGTTATTCATGGTATTGATAATAGGCAAACCTGCTCCTACATTAGTTTCAAATAAGAACTTAATACCTTTCTTGCGAGCGATATCCTTCAGTTCAGCATACACATCATAATCTCCGGAAGCCGTGATTTTATTAGCACATACCACCGATACATTATGTAAAAGCATATCTTTATACAATGCTGCTATTTTAGGACTTGCCGTACAATCTACAAATACAGCATTATAAATATTCATGTCCAAAATACCTTGCAAAATAACTTCTGGAGCTGTGGCAATACCATGGGTAGCCAATAGTCCAGGATAATCTCTTAAAACAATTCCATCCCTGTCAAACAACACCTTGTGTTCATCGGCTATCCCAACCACCTTGATTTTGATATTGTTTTGTTTCAATAATTTGGGCTGTTGCAATTTGATTTGTTCCAATAAACCACCGCCAACCGTACCCGTTCCAACCAAGAAAATATTCAATTCCTGAAATTCTGAAAGGAAAAAAGCTTCATGTAAAACATTCAAAGTCTTACGTAAATCATTGGTATCTATTACAAAAGAGATATTAGTTTCAGAGGCTCCTTGCGCAATTGCAACGACATTGATACCGCTCCTACCCAAAGCACCAAAGAGTTTTCCTGAAATGCCCGGAATACGTTTCATATTATCGCCTACCACAGCCACAGTAGCCAGATTTTTCTCCGCTTTCACACTATGAATAGCACCTATGGAAATTTCTTCAGCAAACTCTTTCGTGATGACCTCCACAGCCAAATCAGCTTCAGCATTGGTAATACCCACTGAAATCGTATTTTCGGAAGAAGCTTGCGAAATAAAATAGGTAGAAATACCCACATCCGCTAAAGCTCCGAAAACCCTTTTGCTAATACCTAAAACACCAACCATACCCAAGCCTTCCATAGTCACCAAAGCCGTATCATTAATGGAAGATATACCTTTTACAGACTGGTTATTCGTATCATGATCATGTGAAATATAAGTACCCTTAGCTTGCGGATTAAAAGTATTTTTAATGCAAACCGGGATATTATTATTGTATGCAGGATAAATAGTCGGAGGATAAATCACTTTCGCGCCGTAGTTACAAAGCTCCATAGCCTCCACATAGCTCAGTTTATCTATCACATATGACTTCCTAATCACGCGTGGATCGGCTGTCATAAAACCGTCCACATCCGTCCAAATTTCCAAAACCTCCGCCTTTAAAGCCGCAGCAATCAGAGAAGCTGTATAATCAGAACCTCCCCTACCAAGATTGGTAATTGTACCATCTTCTTTATCAGCAGCGATAAAACCGGGACAGATAGTTATGGATGCAGATTTTTCAAAATACTGTTGAATTAACTTGATTGACAGGTCGATATCAGGACGATGTTTACCAAAACTATCGGTAGTTTTGATAAAGTCAGTAGCATTCACGCAAGACGCATTATCAATCAAATGGCATAAGATACGTGCAGAAATTCTTTCTCCAAAACTCAGGATTAAATTTTTCTTAGCAGTTGTAAGTTCTTTATCTTTTGATAGGTTTTGTAGTTCGGTATTTAATTCATCGAATAGAACTTCAATATCAGTAAGCGTTTGCGCAAGTTTATTGTCGGCAATTACAGCCTTTATAATATCGATATGCCTATTTTTAAGTGCTTCAAAAGTAGTTGTAAAATCATTATTTTTAAATGCTACATCCGTCATCTCAATCAGGGTGTCCGTAGTTTTATTGATAGCAGACACCACAACGACTACCGGTTTATTAGCATTTTCGACTATACGTTTTACATTTAGAATACTTTCTATGGAACCAACGGATGTTCCACCAAATTTCATTACCTTCATAGCTTTATTTTTGAACTTGCAAAATTAGCTATTTTTTCCGAATAATTCAGGTGATTAGCAGTTTTTACACAATTCAGTTGTATTTTCAGGAAATTAATACTATTTTTGCACCGCTTTTCTGGTCCGGTAGCTCAGCTGGATAGAGCAACAGCCTTCTAAGCTGTGGGTCGTGGGTTCGAATCCCGCCCGGATCACTAAGTTTAAGCATTTATATATCACCCCTTCTCACCCCTCCCCGAAAACAACACCACCCGCTTCATTACAAAATTCCAGAAGAAAACGATGATAGTGGTGAGTATTTTGGAAAGTAGGTAATGTAACTGTAAAGAATCTGTGAAATGGCGCATAAACAGATAGGTTAATAATAAGCCGGTGAGACCTATGCCTATAAAAATTAGCAGTTCTGTCCAGCGATTGCGGAGACGGCGTTTGTTGAATATCCAGCTGATGCTTAATACATAGGTAATTAATAAACCTACGGAAAAAGCTATCATGGCGGAGAGCAAATAGTAAATTTGGAGTTTGTCTGTCAGTAAATACAATAACAGAAAATCTATTGCGAAAGCTATTCCTCCGGAAACGAAGTAGCGAAATAGTTGTATAAACAGATTACCGGTTTTACCTTTGAGTAAGCTTCGTGTTTTCATTTTTTCTTAAAAAGTTTGGAACGCATCAAGCCCCATTTACTTAATCGATATACCAAGGAAACGCGCAAAACGCCTATACCATATATGGCACTTCTTCGTAAACTGATGGAAGAAGCATCATCGAAATACTTGGTAGGACAGCTTACTTCGCCTATTTCATAGCCGGCATAAGCTATTTGTGCCAACATCTCATTATCGAAAACAAAGTCATCGGAGTTGATATTATAATTGATATTCCTTAATACTTCTGCTGAAAATGCTCGATAACCGGTATGATATTCGGAAAGTTTTTGATTAAGAAATATGTTTTCAATAAATGTTAGGATACGATTCGCTATATATTTAATCAAGGGCATACCGCCTTTCAATGCACCCTTTCCCAATATACGCGAACCTAAAACCACGGGATATACGTCATTGGCAATCAAATAAGCCATGGAATGAATCAATTTGGGTGTGTATTGATAATCAGGATGTAACATGATGACTATGTCGGCACCTAATTCCAAAGCACGGTTGTAGCAGGTTTTCTGATTACCACCATAACCGGTATTTTTTTCATGGATTTGAATTTCCTTGATACCTAATTCCTTGGCTTTTTGTATGGTATGATCCTGACTCCTATCATCGGTTAAAATCACCTCGTCTACTATGTCCATAGGTATTTCCTTATAGGTAGTTTCCAAAGTTTTTTCGGCATTATAGGCCGGCATCACCACAATAATTTTCTTTCCGTTAATCATGAATGTTAAAATAGGATTTGTTGACCAGCAAAGGTAATGTTTTTTTAATTCTTTTCTAAATGCAAAATATACAAGCAATTCATTGTGTTAAAAAAAATACTATCTTTACATTTTCATAATAAAATATCCAATGAAAAGAAATTATATATACATAATTATACTAACCATCGTTTTTGGTTTCGTTTACATACAAATATTTGATGCTAAAATCGATCTCAATGGGGATAATGTCCATTACCTAAAACTTGGTGAAAATATCGCAAAAGGTCATGGTTATGTACAACTTACCCCCAAGGGTGAAATTCCTGCCAGCCATTATCCTCCCGGATATTCTGCATTTATGGCTATTTTCATGTTTTTGGGTATTAAAAACATGGTCTTTTTTAAAGTGCTTAATGGCGTCTTATTGTTGCTAAGTTTAATTGGACTATATTATTTGGTTAATAAAATTACTAATAATAAAGCCTTGTCACTCTCTGCTGCTTTATTAAGTATTTTTTCTCCCAAAATATTGGAATTTTCCACCATGGTAATGTCGGAAATGTTCTTCCTGTTTTGTTCAGTAGTTTTCTTTATAAGTCTGTATCAATATTCACGGCAAAATAAACAACAATTTTGGACTTCCCCTTGGTTTTATATAAGCCTATTAGCTGTCGTAATTGCCTATTACACACGTACGGTGGGTGCTGCATTACTATTTGCTTTATTGATTTTTTACAGCTTCCGCAAAGAATGGTGGCAAGCCGGCAGTTCCCTAATTGCTTTTGTATTACTCAATATACCTTGGTCCTTACGCAATGCGCATCATGGCATCGAATCACGCTATTTGGGAACTATCATGACAGTCAATCCCTGGCGTCCAGAAAGTGGAACAATTTCATCTATAAGCGAAATGATAGATAAAATGTTGGTGAATTTTGATGAGACTGTTATCAAAGGTTTTAAAGAGATACTTTTCCCTTTTATGACAATCAATTATGAGACTGCATCTGGATTTCTGGCTATTATAGGTGGTTTAATGATTCTTGTCATAGTGCTTTATGGCGCTTATAATTTTGCTTCTTTAAAATGGGCAACTATCGCTTATTTAATTGCCCAAATTGGTTTGTTTATGCTATGGCACGGCGGTAACGGCAGCCGATATGTTGTGCCAATCGCACCCATTATTTTTGTTAGTTTTTATGTAGGTGTTTATAAGCTGTTACGCCTATTTTTGAAAAAGGAAACTAAACTGGCTTCCTTGCTTCCTTATGCCTTTTTAATAGTTGCTTTCGGGATGTTTGAGCCTGTAGAAACACAAGCCAAACATGCCAAACAACCACTTCCTCCTGCCTATCAAAACTACTTTAATATTGCGAAAGAGATGCGAAAACAATTTCCAGAAAATACAGTTTGTTGTTGTAGGAAACCAGAATTATTTGCCTATTATGCAGAAAACATTTACGCCGTCAATTATATTTACACTTTAGACAGCGAAGCATTGATCCAAGATCTTATTCAAAAGGAAGTGGATTATGTAGTCTTGGAGCAATTAGGTTATGGCTC
>CAYPYZ010000008.1:10056-24302 GCA_964414805.1 uncultured Paludibacter sp. | reverse complement strand
GGAAACGGCTAAAATACATATATCAAAATCACCAGCATTCACCACCCGATAATTATCTATAATCACCTCTAAATCATCAGGTTCTTTCTTATCATAATCAAAAATCAGCATATTGTTTTCCATGCCGGCTATGCCCGGAATTTGAATAGCTTGCACAATGGCTGAAGTATTGGATGGCGAAACTATAGTATTGACATAAACACTATGATCTATCTCTATGTTTTTGAGTATTTTAATCAGCTCTTTTTGAGCCTGCTCATTGGTTTCTTTGGAGTAATAATCGCGTATAAAATGTAAATAAGTACCAAATCCAAATTTATAGGATAGCCAGTTTAGTAATCGAAAAGCATTATCATACTTGAAAGAATTTTTGGAAATACAAATCGCACTGGGCCGCCATTCCTTTTCCGTATGGGAAATCTTTTTTCTTTGAATATATACCTGTAACCACCTGTTTAGTTGGAAGATAGAATTAGCAAAAATAGACTCCAAGCCTTTACGCTTTTTATGCAAATTATCTATGTAAATATAAATAGCCGCTAATAATAATAAAGCTGCAACTGTGTAAACCACGCTGATTTGGAACATGATCCAGATAGAAGCAACGAAGCCTATCAAGGAAAAGAACCATTTGGACTTAAAAGAAGGGCGATAAGATGGCGATGAACCGAAATGATTCAGGAATGAAATCAAACAAATGGAGCCATAAGTCACCATGAAAAACATAGAAATGATTTGTGCTACCATGTTGACATCACCTATCAAAACGAAGAAAAAAGCTATTGCGCAAGTGATTAAAGTAGCATTGATGGGCTCTCCATCCGTAGCACGATTTTGATTCAGCCATTGGTTAACACGCTTGGAAGGGAAAGAATTGTCTGTAGCCAATGCTTGCAAAGTACGCGGTGCCACCATAACCGATCCCAAAGCGGAAGAGATGGTTGCGGCAGCCAATCCCAAAGGAATCACCAAAGTTCCCCAAATAGCTATATCTGCCATGACAAGTTGATTATTAACCAATTCATGTGTGGTAGCGGAAACTTCTAATTTATAGGCAACTAAAAAATAAATCAACATACCTATAACAGTTGCAGCTATAGTCCCCAAAGGGATGGATTTTCCCGGATTTTTCAAATCTCCTGATAAACCCACTCCGGCTGTCATGCCCGTAAAACCCGGGAAGACAATAGCAAAAACCACAAAGAATTGATCCATATTGCGGAATTGGGTATTGAGTAAACTGAAATTGGAAGTGCTTGCAGCGCCTGTTTTTCCAAGAAAAAATAGTATTAAGGAAATAGCCAAAATACCCACAATGATATACAACATTTTCATGCCGGTATTAGCTCCTTTTTTCACTATCATATAAGTAAGCAATAGCATTACAGGCACACTGACAACCTGTCGCGGAATTGTAATGCCTAATTTATGCTGGAAAAAATCGAATAACATGGAGAAAGCTTCCGTGAATGCTATGACATAAAAAGCGACACTGACAGCTTGCGAAAGATACAGTACTATGCCTATGGTTGCACCGATGTTCAGGCCAAAAGACCGCGAAACTATATAATACTCTCCGCCACCTTCCACCCGTTTGTTGGTTGCGATTTCGGAAATGGCCAATGCTGTGGGGATAGTAACTGTATGCCCTAATAATACAATGAGAATCACTCCCCAAAAGCCTATGGTACCAACGGCATAGCCAAATCGAAGGAATAAAATAGCTCCCAAAATAGTAGAGATGGCAGTGAAAAACACCGGAGCTGTTCCAAATTTTTTATGTTGCTGCATATATTTTTCGCTAAGATATATTGTTTGAAAATAGGACTGTTTTTCCTTTGCGGATATGCAAATATAAAAAATATGTGTGATAATTAAAGCATAGGAGGTTATTATTGTGGGGATATTTTGCAGATAAGTCGTTGCATTGAAATTCCTAATTCCTAATTGATTTTAGAATTTTAATTTTCCAAAAAAATCCGGTCTGTGGAAATCGGGCTTTTCAATCTTGATGGGATTCCAGCTTAGGTAATGTGGGACTGAAGTCCCATCGCCACATTTATAAAAATTGGCAGTGATAGTATCGGGTAAATTATCTATCTCTAATTTCAAAATTTCAAAGGGAATCACTACCGTTAATGACCAAGTGAAATTGCCCTGTTTTTCTGCAAAAGTTTTTGTTCCCAATGACGGATATCGTTGTATCAATGCCATTTGCTTCGGTGATATTGGCATTACATGCTCATTCCTTTTCCTTCTTTCAGTGGATAAACAAGTGCCTATACAATTGAATTCAAAGTTGAAATAATTTTCGTTACCGGGAATTTTACAGAAAAACTCCACACAGCTATCTTGCCAAACCGGGTCTTGATCTTGAGAATAAATGGCTTTAATCTGCTTTTCTTGTGCTATGAAATGTATATATAAGGCTTTGTCTGAACGAGCTATATAAAATTCAGTTTGGGGTTTCGCAGGGAAAGCATCCGGCCAATTGACTTGGTCTATTTGCTCCGGCATTACCGATTTGGTAATTAATTCAGCCAATTTATCACCTGCTGTTATACCCTCTAAAGCGGGTATATATTGAATATTCGTTTGTTTCATATCATCTTTATTTTTACCATTGAATAATTCCTCTACCTCTTTCCTTTAAAAATTCATTGGCTTGCGAGAAATGTCCACTGCCGATAAATCCTCTATAAGCCGATAAGGGAGAGGGATGTACCGTTTTAAGTACCAAATGTTTTTGAGTGTCTATATAGGATCCTTTTTGTTGAGCATAATTCCCCCACAACATAAATACTATATCTGATCTTTGTTCGGAAAGTAGTTTGATAACCGCATCCGTAAAGGTTTCCCAGCCCTTTCCTTGGTGTGATCCTGCTTGATGTGCCTCGACTGTCAAGGTAGCATTAAGTAATAAAACACCCTGTTTAGCCCATCTTGTCAGGTTTCCTGAAGTGGGTAGAGGAATATGCAAGTCTCGCTCTATTTCTTTAAAGATATTGATTAATGAAGGTGGAAAAGCTACCCCATCATTGACTGAAAAACACAAACCATGGGCTTGTCCCGGACCATGATAGGGATCTTGTCCTATAATCACGACTTTTACTTCTTCAAAAGGACATTGGTCAAAAGCGTTGAAAATCAATGGTGCAGGAGGAAATATTTTACCTTTTGCATAGGCAAATCGTACAAATTTTACCAATTCAGCAAAATAAGGTTTTTCAAATTCAGCTTGTAAAACCTGCTTCCATGATGCTTCTATCCTTACTTCCATCATCAACTACTTATCTCATTTATAGCTTGCTGTAATTGCTGCATGGCTTGCTCCATGATAGCTCTTGGACTTGCCATATTCATACGGAGATAATATTCACCTCCGGGTCCAAACATAGTTCCTTGATTAAACCCTAAACCGGCTTTTTGTATAAAAAACTGATATAATTCATTGGGTTCCAAATTCAATGCTTGGCAATCTAACCATAGTAAAAAGGAAGCATCGGGTCGCATAGGTTTAATTTGTGGTATATATGTCTTCAAAAAATTGATTACATAATTAATATTCCCTTGCACATAATCCAACATGGCTTTGCGCCAATTATCACCTTCTCTATAACAAGCTGCTGTAGCTGCGTATGCGAATATATTCCCAAATTTTATTTCAGACGCTTGTAAATACGTACTGAATTTTTGACGTAAGTCGGTGTTAGGAATAATGTAAAACGACGTAATCAAGCCCGGCATATTGAAGGTTTTGCTTGGCGACATAAAAGTAACGGAATTGTTGGCAGCCTTTGCCGACACCCTTGCAAAAGGGATATGTTTTAATTCCGGATTTCCCGGAAGGACCATATCAGCATGTATCTCGTCTGAGATCACTAAGATATTATGTTCATCACATACAGCTGCTAATTGGGTGAGTGTTTCGTGCGACCAGACTTTACCTCCCGGATTATGCGGATTGCAAAGAATAAGCATCTTGGTTTTAGGGTTTAACTTAGTGCGCAAATCGTCAAAATCCATTGCATATTGATTATTTACCTTTTGCAGGGGGTTAAAAACCAATGTTCGATGGTTGTTTTTAACCACATTCATAAAAGGAAAATAGACAGGTGGTTGCACAATGATTTCATCCCCCGGTTCGGTAAAACATTGTACGGAAGAAGCCAAAGCCGGTACTATACCCGGAACAAATCCCGTCCATGGAATTTCAATATCCCAATCATAATGGTTTTTAGTCCATTGGATAAATAACTCAAAAAAGTCCTGTGGCGTTTCTGTATAGCCTAAAACAGGATGTTCTAAACGTTTGCGTATAGCATCAAGTACAAAATCCGGTGTACGAAAATCCATATCTGCCACCCATAATGGCAATACATCTTCAGTTCCAAATAGTGCTTTCCGGCGGTCCAATTTAATGGCATCCGTATGTTCTCTATTAATTATTTCATCGAAATTATAAGGCATGTATCATGGTTTAATTTGCCTAAGTTCTATAGGTTTCCCTATATTGGCATTGGTTCTTGGTATATTTAAAATTTCCGATAAACTTGCGGAAATATCAGTTACTTGATAGTCGGTTTTGATAGTCTGTACCGGCATTTTATTCCCATACAACCACAATGGCAAATATGCTATCAGGTCGTTGGAATTGCCAACAATTTTTTGCTCATCATCCACTTCCAACCAGCCGGGCATCAGTCTGAGAATAATATCCCCTGCACTATGTTGATGTATAGAATTACGTATTTTAGCCAATTCAGAATTTGGATCAGCGGCAGTATTCATTAATTGTTGCACGCTATGAGCAGATTGTATTCCCTCAAATTCAATCATAAATTCTATGATTAAATTTTGCATTTGCTTGAAATCTATTTCCTTTTCAGCAATTAGTTTTTTATTCAAATAAATATGCTTGCCATAATAGCCTTCCACCCATTTATCATAGCCATACACAGCCATCAAATAGGCGTTTAGCAAAGCGATAGAACGATTAGCATTGAAATATCCGGTATGTAAGCCATGGGCTTTGAGTTCTTCCGGAGAATAGCTTGCGGTTTGGTTACCAAAAAGCACAAATAAGACTTGGTCAGTGCCAATTTTGTTCTCAATTTTTTGTATTAAAAACTGCAATTCATCATCCAATCGTAAATAAATATCTTCTTTTTCTAAGGTTTGCAAAGATAGATTTTGCTCATTTGGCGTACGTACGGTAAACTGCAACATCAAAGCATCCGTATATTTATCCATGCCCAATTCATGTTCTTGAAAAATACGCAAGGCCAATTCGGCCACCAAAGCATTGGCGGAAGGAGTAGATTTTAATATAGATTGCTTAGACTGCTTAGTGATTTTCTCGGAAGGTTTGTATTCAAAAGGCTTGATTTTTTTAGCAAATTGAGCAGCTATATAGGTATTGGGCTGATACAGAGGCTCCCAAATGCGGTTGACATACCGATTGAAGGCTCCATTTACATTCATATCCAAAGCTTGCCATGGCATGCCTTCATTATAATAATTAGTGGAGCTCCAGAGCATTTTTTCGTCATCCATCCAAACTACGCCATTGGCGGCATGTCCTCCAAAAGCGATCATATCTTCGGCATTCAGACCTATTGCGAAAGCTTTAGACTGACCCGGGTTTGCCATGATTAATTCATCAATGAGATTGCTTGCCCTGAAATTAATAGCTGAAAGTTTGAGCGAAGATTCTATGCCGGATTGCTGATTATCTTGAAAAATCGATTCAACTTTTTGTGTGTTTCTTTTAAAAACCTTATCACCCACCACCGCATGATAATAGGGAACAGTGCCGGAAGTGAGCGTAGCTATATCAGTAGCGTTCCCGGAAGCTACATAATTGCATGCCAATCTGTTGAGCGCAGTGCCTTGGGTAGTCAGTTTTTTCAAACCTCCCTGTCCTAAACGCTCATGAAGTTGCTCCAAATGTTTGGCCTGCATGCCGTCCACCATAATACCGACCACTAAGCGTGGCTCTTGCGTGTAGAGTGCTTGTCCAAAGAAGAAACTGAACAAGAGTATGATAAAGCAATGTTTTTTTAAATGCAACATAGATTACTTTGATAGAGCAAAATTAGTAAGTTGTGTTTATAAAAGGCCTTTGGTACTCGGCAATTCATAATTATAAATATCTCTTTTCACAGCCATTTTGATGGCTTTAGCCAAAGCTTTGAAAATGCCTTCAATTTTATGATGTTCATTATCGCCTTCAGCTTTGATGTTCAGATTCATCAATGCCGCATCACTTAAGGATTTAAAGAAGTGCATTATCATTTCTGTAGGCATATCACCGACATATTCCCGCTTAAATTCAGCATCATATACCAACCATGGTCGACCCCCGAAATCAAGCACCACACTACATAGGTTATCGTCCATAGGCAAAGAAAAACCATAGCGTTCGATGCCTCTTTTATCGCCTATGGCCTTGCGTAAAGCCTCGCCTAAAGCAATACCGGTATCTTCGATGGTATGGTGTTCGTCAATATGCAAATCGCCTTTTACCTGTATGGTCAAATCGCATCCCGAATGCCTGCCTATCTGCTCCAACATATGATCAAAAAAATGTAAACCTGTGGAGATATTGGTTTTACCACTGCCATCTATATTCAATTCAATAAAAATATCTGTCTCTTTAGTAGTACGTTTCACAGTTGCTATGCGCCCTCCTGCAAACAGAAAATCCGTGACAGCATCCCAAGAATTGGTTTGTAAAGCGCAATATGTTTTTAAATCAGTATCATCCAAAAGGCTGTTATCCGCATTGATTAAAATAGCTTTACAACCTAAGTTTTTAGCTAATTCCACATCCGTAATCCTATCTCCAATCACGAAGGCATTACTTAAATCATAAGCTTCCGAAAAATAGGCTTGTAGCATTCCGACACCGGGTTTTCTGGTAGGTAAATTATCTTCCGGAAAGGATTTATCAATTAAAATTTCATCAAAATCGACCCCTTCATTATGCAAAATTTCAAGCATTTTCCCTTGTACGGCATCAAAATTAGCTTGCGGATACACTTCAGTGCCTAAGCCATCTTGGTTAGTTACCATCACCCATTCATAATCCAATTTATGTTTGATAAAGTGCATATTGCGGATAGCGCCGGGCAGGAACTCCAATTGTTCCAAAGTATCGACTTGAAAAGTAATGGGAGGTTCTATGATGATGGTGCCATCCCTATCGATGAATAATATGCGCTTTGGGCTGCTTTGAGTAGTTGACATATTGAAAGAGTTTGAATAAACTATGTTGATTTTATCTATATGATAATTTACGAATTACAAAAGTAGTTTTTTTTGATGTACTTTGAAAATGGGGAGGGGAAATAAATGTGGCTGTTTGTTTTACAATAATCTGTTTAAATTTTTAACCTTTTGAATGTACATCTATGAAAAATGAAATTATTATCTCCCAACAACAAATTGAAAATCGTATTTTTACTATACGTGATAAGCAAGTAATGATTGACAGAGACTTGGCTGAAATGTATCAAGTGGAAACTAAGGTGTTAAATCAGGCCGTGAAAAGGAATATTGAACGGTTTCCTGATCGTTTTATGTTTCGTCTAACTAAACTCGAAAAAAATGAACTGGTCACACATTGTGACCGGTTGAAGAATTTGAAACATTCTACGACGACCCCCTATGTATTCACAGAACAAGGGGCAGTAATGCTTTCATCAATATTGAAAAGTGACATGGCAGTACATGTGAGCATTCAAATAATGGATGCTTTCGTACAAATTCGTCAACTAATAGGACGGGAGACTATACAGCACATTCGCCTATCAAATGTCGAGAATAAATTGATTCAACACGATCAAAAAATCCATCAATTATTTCATGCTTTAGAGAAAAATGAGCTGCCACAAAAGGGTATTTTCATCAATGGACAAGTTTTCGATGCTTTTAGATTTGTGGCGGATATTATTCGTAAAGCTGACAAGTCCTTAATCCTGATTGATAATTATATCGATGACACCGTCTTGACTTTATTGGATAAACGCAAAGAAGGAGTTAAATGCCGTTGCTATACCAAACAGATTAGCAAGTCATTGAAATTAGATTTACAAAAACATAATGAACAATATGAAAAGATTGAAATTTATGAGTTTAAAGTTTCTCACGATAGGTTCATGGTCATTGACGAGGAAGAAATTTATCATCTTGGTGCCTCTTTAAAAGATTTAGGCAAGCGATGGTTTGCATTTTCCAAAATGGAATGGGATAGTATGGAAAAATTGATGAGTGAATTAAGAGTTTCACAGTTTAAGGACATAGAGTAACATAGTATAGTTTCAGCAGTTCTCCATTCTTTTTGCCAAAAAAGAATTAAGATAGTATCTTTGTACTCGCTATGATAAAAGGCGAAGTATAGGTTTGTTTTACATCATAAAATCTTTATAAAAATAATTTCAATGAATTTTGATTGGTTGATAAGTTTGTTTGTAGAAAAGGGTATTGCTTACACTATTTTGCTATATGCTTTCGTGATAGCAATGGGTGTGCTCATAGGCAAAGTTAAAATTTTTGGGGTGTCTCTTGGCGTGACTTTCGTGTTGTTCGTAGGGATTTTAGTAGGGCATTTTGGTTTTGATGCCAACCCTGAATTGATGCTTTTTATACGAGAATTTGGGTTGATTCTCTTTATTTATTCTATTGGATTACAAGTGGGACCCAGTTTTTTCGCTTCTTTCAAAAAAGGCGGCATGCACCAAAACCTTATGGCAACGAGTGTAGTGCTTTTGGGCGTTGGTGTCACTATCGCTCTTTACTACCTATTTGCCGGCAGAATTCCCATGCCTATGTTTGTGGGTATTCTTTCGGGTGCTGTGACTAATACCCCCGGTTTAGGTGCTGCGCAAGAGGCATTGCGACAGCTCCACGAAGCCGGACAAATAGCTGAAATTCCTGAGATTGCATTGGGGTATGCGGTTGCCTATCCCTTAGGCGTTACCGGAATTATCCTTTCATTGATACTCATTAGAGCAATTTTTAAAATCAATTTAAATAAGGAAAATCAACAAATTAAATTAGCTGCTGCGAATGAAGATGGTACAAAACTACTTACCTTAAAAATTAATTCCAATGCCATTCATGGAAAAAATCTAATTGAAATAAGACAACTCATAGTTAGAAAGTTTGTTGTTTCCCGCTTGTATCAAAATGGTGCTTTCACCATCCCTAAAGGAGATACCATACTGAAAAATGGTGATATAGTAATGGTCGTGGCTACTGAAGAGGATGCACATGCAGTTACCGAACTACTTGGTGAATTGACTGCTTTTGATTGGGAAGCTTCTGAAGAGCAAATGATTTCTCGTCGCATAGTAATCACTCGGGAATCTATTAATGGGAAGACTTTAGGTTCCTTAAAATTGAGGGCATTGAATGTGAATTGTACACGCATTATTCGTTCGGGTTTTGACTTGTTTGCCAGTGAAGATTTGGTGTTGCAAGTAGGCGACCGTGTGGTGGTTGTTGGCTCACCGGATTCCATCAAACGCATTGAAGAGGTATTAGGAAACACCCTGAAAAGATTGGACGAACCGCATTTAATCACCCTATTCGTGGGTATATTTCTTGGAATTATTTTCGGAAGCATTCCTTTTTACATACCGGGTATGCCTATGCCGGTCAAGTTAGGTTTAGCAGGTGGTCCTTTGGTTGTAGCCATTTTATTAGGGCGCTTTGGCTTTAAATTAAAACTGATAACCTATACTACTCAAAGTGCCAATTTACTCCTGCGTGAAATAGGTATTACGCTTTTTTTGGCAAGTGTGGGTATAGCTGCCGGTGATCAATTTGTGGAGACTGTCATACACGGAGATGGCCTAATCTGGGTAGGTTGTGGCGTGTTAATTACTATGATTCCGGTGTTGATAGTAGGTGTTTTTGGTAGAAAGGTAATGCAAATGAACTACTTTTCTTTGATGGGATTATTGTCGGGAAGCATGACCGATCCACCTGCTTTAGCCTATGCCAATAGCATGGCAGAAAATAGTGCACCTGCTGTATCCTATGCTACTGTATATCCACTAACAATGTTTCTACGGGTAATTATGGCACAGATTTTAATTTTAGCTTTTGCCTGATAGGATTTCCTTATATCTTATCAATCTCAAACTATGTCAGATGACTTTCATATATCTTACGAGCGAGCTTTGCATAAAGCGGCAGCATATTGCTCAAGGACTGAGCACTGTATAGCTGAATTGCAAGATAAATTAATAGCTTGGAAAGTACAGGAAGAAGATCAATCCAAGATTATCAAATACATACTTGAGGAGGGTTATATAGATGAAAAACGCTATGCTTTAGCCTATGCAAAAGATAAATTCAGGTATAATAAATGGGGCAAAATTAAAATTGCTTTGCAGTTGAAATCTAAGCAAATTAGTAGCGATTTAATTGCTGAATCCTTGGATGCTATCGACGAAGACGACTATCGCGAGATGGTGCGCAAATTAACAATGCAAAAGGTAAAAGGTATAAATTACACCCATGCATATGATAGAAAAGCTAAATTAATGAGGTTTTTATCGAGTAAGGGCTTTGAACAAGCTATCGTATTTGCGGTCTTGGAAGAATTGGGTTATTAATTAGGTTGCCAAGTAAGTTTTTAAGAATTAGATGCTTCATCTACTCCAAAGTATAACCGAAATCCCTCAACTTATTCTCTTTTTTACGCCAGTCTTTTTCCACTTTTACGAATAACTCCAAATAGATTTTCTTTTCAAAAAAGGCCTCTAAGTCCTTGCGGGCTTCTGTACCAACTTTTTTAATAGACTTACCCCCATGACCAATGATAATGGCCTTCTGGGAATCCCTTTCCACATGGATAAGGGCATGAATACGAATGATTTTTTCCTCCTCTTTAAAACTTTCAACCACCACTTCCACAGCATAAGGAATTTCTTTATCGTAGTATTTCAAGATTTTTTCCCTAATAATTTCTGTTACAAAAAACCGTGCTGGTTTGTCAGTCAATTGGTCTTTTTCAAAAAAAGGGGGAGAAACGGGCAATAGCTCTTTGATACGTTTAAACAGCTCATCCACATTGAAATTGTTTAAAGCAGAAACAGGAAAAAT
This sequence comes from uncultured Paludibacter sp., assembly GCA_964414805.1. GTDB lineage: Bacteria > Bacteroidota > Bacteroidia > Bacteroidales > Paludibacteraceae > Paludibacter. The sequence goes on along the minus strand of CAYPYZ010000008.1, from coordinate 13,184 downwards.
CTCAGCTTTTGGGAGTAGTTGCGCCCATTTGTCCACCATTTTTTCTAATTGCTCTTGGTCAATCAAATCGATTTTATTGACAACTAAAATTACATGAGCAGGATTGAGATTAACCTTTTCTATAAAGTCGGCATTCTTCTCGGCAGAGTCGTGTACATCAGTAACATACAGTAAAACATCTGCATCTGTCAAGGCAGAATTAGCAAATTTCCGCATAGATTCCTGCAGCCGATAGTTCGGTTTGAGCACACCTGGTGTATCAGAATATACTATTTGAAAATCATCTCCATTCACAATACCCAATATCCTATGGCGGGTGGTTTGAGCTTTTGAGGTGATAATTGAAAGTCGCTCGCCAACCAAAATATTCATCAGCGTTGACTTACCAACATTGGGGTTCCCAACAATATTTACAAAACCGGATCTATGCATAGCCTTGATATTAAAATACAAAAGTACATGAAATTATTGAGAATTTAGGGTTGAATAATTTAGAAATGTATTAATCCTATCTTATTTTTGTTTATATTTGCGCCCGAAAACCAAGCTTATATGCGCTCATTATTTCCAACAGAGAAAATACAGAAAATCGCTCAACCTTTAAAAATGGCGTTTATCATCATCGGTATTGCTATTGTTTTAGCTTCAACTTATTTCACGAATAGATTAGGAAACAAGCTTGCCAAAGAGGAGGAGAAGAAGGTGAAACTGTGGGCAGAAGCTACACGACAATTAATCTTATTGGATGATGATACGGATCCGGGTTTTTTCCTATCCATTATTGAAGATAATACAACTATTCCGGTGATTTTAGTGGATGAAAACGACAACTATTTAAACGCTAAAAACGTCAAGGAACCCTCTAAAGATTTAGTTAGTTTTTATCGTAAGGAAATAAACCGGCTGAAACAAAAGAAAGAGCCGATAGAAGTTAAATTAGGTGATACCTCCCAGTTTATTTATTATGATGACTCTTCGCTACTTAAGCAATTATATTACTTCCCTTATATCCAATTAGGTATAATTTTCTTCTTTATTTTAGTAGCTTTTGTGGCATTTTCAAGCACTAAAAAAGCTGAGCAAAACAAGGTTTGGGTAGGTTTGTCTAAGGAGACAGCCCATCAATTGGGTACGCCAATTTCCTCATTGTTAGCTTGGATAGATCTGCTGAAAGTGAAGTTCCAAAAGGAAAAGATGATTACCGAAATGTCGAAAGATGTCAATCGACTGCGAATCATTGCCGAAAGGTTTTCCAAGATAGGTTCGGTACCTGATTTACAGTTGGTAAGTTTGAATGAGAATATCCTAAATGCTGTTCAATATATATCCAATCGCACTTCAACGAAGGTCAATATCCAATGCCATTTTCCTGACAAAAACCATATTTTCACTAAGTTAAACCCACCTCTTTTCGAATGGGTAATAGAAAATTTATGTAAAAACGCCATTGATGCGATGGATGGTAGTGGTGATATTCATATCACAATAAGCACTACTGATAAGGAATGTATTATAGATATAAAAGATACGGGTAAAGGTATCGAAAGGAAAAATTATAGGACAATATTTAATCCCGGTTATACCACAAAAAGCAGGGGTTGGGGGCTGGGGTTGTCTTTAGCAAAAAGGATAATTGAAGAATATCACAGTGGTAAAATCTTTGTGAAAAGTTCTGAAATAAACAAAGGAACAACTATACGTATCATACTTAAGTCATAATTACAGACTTATATTTCATTCATTAAGCTTGACAATAAGTATAAAAATTCCAATTATATCCCATAATAATTTTATAATTCCCGTTTTTTGTGTATTTTTGCACGATTTTTAAATAGGACATAAGTTATGTCGAAATTTGGTCAATACAACATAAATCTACTTGAAATAACTGATAAAGTTCAGCTATTTCAATACACATTGGATGAGGCATATTTTGCTAAAATTGATAGTGAGGAAGTCGCTAAAGGCGAAGTCCAAGCAAGTGTGCAAGTAGTTAAGAGAGCAGGCTCTTATGAGTTAGCTTTCCGTTTGGAAGGTGCTGTTAAAGTACCCTGCGACAGATGTTTGGATGATATGGATCAGCCTATAGTTTATGAAGAAACAGTTTTCGTAAAATTAGGTGAAAACTATTCAGAGGAAAATGATGTTGTAATAGTACCTGCATTGGAGGGAAGTATTAATATTGCTTGGTTTTTATATGAATTTATCATATTGAATATTCCTATTAAGCATGTACATCCTTACGGTGAATGTAATAAGACTATGGTTAGCAAGTTGAAACGTCACATCACTCATCAGAAAGGGGATTTAGAAGATGAAGGTGTATTTGATGATGGCGAACATGAACATGATAATGATGTTGAAGACCTGCATGTAGAAGATGAACAAATCGATCCAAGATGGAAAGCTTTGCAAGATATTAAATTTGAAAACAATTAAAAACAAATAAAATGGCACATCCAAAAAGAAGACAATCGAAAACTCGCACAGCGAAAAGAAGAACGCATTACAAAGCTGTAGCGCCAACGCTTGCTACTTGCCCTAACTGCGGTGCTGCACATATCTACCATACCGTTTGTGGTGAGTGTGGCTACTACAGAGGCAAATTGGCAATCGAGAAAACAGTAACTATATAATATGTTAAAAACTCATGCAGTTATCACAGGTGTAGGAGGCTATGTTCCTGAATATATTTTAGATAATCAGGAATTAAGTAGCATGATGGACACCAGTGATGAATGGATAACAACACGTGTTGGTATCAAAGAACGCCGTATCTTGAAAAAAGATAATGCCGGCACCTCTTATATGGCTATTAAAGCCGCAGAAGATTTGTTTGCCAAAACAGGAACTAAGCCTGAGGAGATAGATTTAATCTTAGTTGCAACCACTACACCTGATTATGTTTTTCCGTCTACAGCATCTGTTATTGCAGAAGGTTTAGGAATTAAAAATGCTTTAGCTTTTGACTTGCAAGCCGCTTGTTCCGGTTTTATTGTTGGCTTAACAACTGCTGCCGGCTTTGTGGAAACAGGCAGGTATAAAAAAGTATTGGTATTTGGTGCTGAGAAAATGTCGTCTATCACCAATTACGAAGATCGTACTACAGCACCTTTATTTGGTGATGG
>CAYPYZ010000008.1:3983-9956 GCA_964414805.1 uncultured Paludibacter sp. | reverse complement strand
GTTATCATCAATATTGAAAGATACGGCAATACCTCAGCAGCAACCATCCCTATTTGTATGTGGGAGTCAGAAAAGCAATTCAAGAAAGGTGATAATATAATCTTAACAGCTTTCGGTGCCGGATTTACTTGGGGTTCCGTATGGCTGAAATGGGGGTATTAGCGCTATGCCTGACAATACAACATACAATAAAGCACAGGTAGAATTGTTGCATCAATTGTATCAGGCAATCATTGCAAAACATAATACGGCAGCATTTATCAAAGGGAGTAATAAGGATATTGACCTTATCACTCCCTTTGCTGTTATGTATTTTGTGCACGAGCTGATACAGGCCGGCGGCGATATGGAGGAAATGAAAACCGGTATTAATAAGTTGCTGAATGTGGCTTATAATGCACTCTCCAATTATCCTTATGAGCAGCCCGCCAAAGACAGTTATTTTGGTATTTGCATAGCCAACAACCGTTTAATGATGGAACGCTTGGATAAAATTCGTCCTGTGCTAACGGCACTCAACCAACAGGCCGATAACAAGCAATTACGCAAGGAACTGTCTGCTTTATGGAAGGATTTATTGCCATTTCCTACCTATTATATCATTAAGGAAAACATTCTATTTCCATTGATAGAAGCAGAGATAGCAGCTTCTAAATGCGTTGCCATGATGTGGTCTTTTCATGATGATATTCGCAGGAATTTAGATGCTATCATAGCTTTGTTGGATAGTGAACTTCCGTTAGATATAAGAGAGTTAAGCCGTTTGTCCGGTATGCTGTTCTTCAATATGTTTGCAATAAAATTTAGAGAAGAGAGGATATTATTTCCCTTTATGGAGAAGCATATCAAGGCTGAGGCTATTGAAAATCTTTGGAATGAAAGTGTGGCATTAGGTTTTCCTTATTATAATCCTGAAAAGAAAGTTTCTATGCAAGAACAAACCACAGCTCAATCATCCCTTCCTGAAAGTGATTTATTGGATTTACAAACGGGATTACTGACTTTAGAGCAATTGATATTGATATTCAATCATTTGCCAGTTGATATTACTTATGTGGATGAGCATGATAAAGTGCGATTTTTCTCAACACCTCCGAAGCGATTATTTACACGCACACCGGCAGTAATTGGCAGGGATGTGCATAATTGTCACCCGCACGAAAGTGTACATATAGTCGAAAAAATAGTAGCATCCTTTAGAAATGGCAGTAAAGACCATGCAGATTTTTGGATTAATATGCGTGGTAGGAAGGTGCTTATTCAATACTTCGCTGTCCGCGACAAGCAAGGAACTTATCGCGGAGTCATAGAAGTATCCCAAGAAATATCTGAAATTCAGGCTTTAGAAGGCGAGAGACGGATATTGGATTGGGAGTGAGTAATTTTAATTTTAGTTATTTATAATACTATCAAAACTACTTATCATGTCCACAACCCTCCAAGAACAAATAGCCCGCTGGTTTGCTGAAGATATTGGTGATGGCGACCATACCACTTTATCGTCTATTCCCGCAACTGCTATGGGTACATCGCAATTGATTATTAAAGAAGATGGTGTTTTAGCCGGTGTTGCCATTGCTCGTGAAGTCTTTCATGCTTTTGACCCTACCTTAGCAATGAAGGTCTTTATGGAAGATGGTGCAAAAGTAAAAGTAGGTGATATAGCTTTTGAGGTGATGGGAAAAGTGCATGCGCTTTTGCAAACTGAAAGATTGATGTTGAACATTATGCAACGTATGAGCGGTATTGCAACGCGTACCAATCAGTATGTAAAGGAGTTGGAAGGAACTAAAACCAGAGTTTTGGATACCAGAAAAACTACACCCGGATTGCGAATGTTAGAAAAGGAAGCAGTGAAGATAGGGGGTGGCGTGAATCATAGAATCGGTCTGTTTGACATGATTTTATTGAAAGATAATCATGTGGATTTTGCCGGAGGAATACAAAAAGCCATACAAGGAGCCAAGGAATATTTGAGTGCAAAAGGTAAAAATTTACTTATTGAGATAGAGGTGAGGAGTTTTGATGAATTGTCGCAAGTGTTAGAAATAGGGGGTGTCGATCGTATTATGTTGGATAATTTCACCCCTGAAGATACTCGTAAAGCTGTTGAGATAATTGATGGTAAATATGAGACCGAATCTTCCGGAGGCATCACTTTAGAAAACTTAAGAGCCTATGCCGAATGTGGCGTGGATTATATTTCAGTGGGAGCTTTAACCCATTCCGTCAAGAGTTTGGATATGAGTTTTAAAGCTGTTTAAACTTTTTGCGGAAGTGCAGTAAGGTAAGTATTGCAACAAAAGCGGCTAATCCATCAGCCACAGGGAAAGACGCCCAAGCTCCATCTAATCCCATCAATGGAGGGAGTATGATCAGACTTGGAATTAAGAATATCAATTGTCGGGTCAGACTTAAGAAAATTGAAATCTTTGCTCTTCCGATTGATTGAAAAAAATTGCTGATAACTATCTGAAAACCAACTATAGGGAACATCAGTATCACTATTTTTAAAGCACGGGATGCAATGGCTGTTAATTCTTGATCAGTCGTAAATAAATGTACGGAAAATTTTGAAAAGAAAATCCCCATAATAAACCCGAAACTGGTGCAGATAGTAGCAATCACTATCGCATGTTTTAAGGTCTTAAACATCCTATCATAAAGTTTAGCACCATAATTATACCCTATAATAGGCTGTGTTCCTTGATTTAAACCTATGACCACATGAATAATCAATACAGTCAGACTATTAATAATCCCGTAAGCACCAATAGCCAAATCTCCTCCGTAAGATAATAGGGTGGTGTTGATAATGATTACCACCAAGGTAAAGGCTAATTGCATGCTGAATGGCGACATGCCTATGCTGATGATAGCACCTACAATCTCTTTATCCAAACGTAAATGTTTTCTTTTTAGATGTACATGAGAAATGGGCAGGAAGAAATGATTCAACACCCAAGCACTACCTATGGCGTACGAAATAACGGTTGCCCAAGCAGCACCTTGAATGCCCCAACCAAAACCAAAAATAAATACGGCATCTAAAATAACATTGATAATGGCACTGATAAACATGGTGAGCATTGCTTTGCGTGGGAAACCGGTTGCTCGCATGATATTGTTAAAGCCAAAGTTTATAGCTGAAAGGATGGAAAAGGGTACAATGATACGCATATATTCTTCTGCATAACCCACTGTTTCAGGTGTTCCGCCAAACATCAATAACAAGTCGCCCATAAAGATATAGGTCAGCAAAGAAACGACACCGGTAATCAAGAAAGTCAGGGTTAAAGCATTCCCCAAAATCTTTTCAGCCTTTTCATGATCACCTTCTCCTAAGGTAATGGATATGCGTGAAGCCGAACCGGCACCTATCAACAGCCCAAAGGCCATCAACAATATCATAAAAGGGAAAGTGAGTGCCAAGCCTGAAATGGCTAATGCACCAACTCCTTGCCCGATAAATATTCTATCAACAATATTATAGGTCGACATCACTACCGTCCCCACTATAGAAGGAATGGAATAATGCCAGATTAATTTGCCGATTTTCTCAGTGCTGAGTTGGTTTGTAGGGGATATGCGGGACATTCAATATTTATAAATCTCTTTGATAACGGTCTGCAAAAATACAAAAAACAAATGAGCTATTATTTTTTGAAGCTTTAAAAAATATGAATTTATACAAGTGTGGGACGCTACAACTTGAGCTTCAGTAATAATTAATTATCTTTGTAGCCATTAAATTTATAGCTAATCTATTGGTATATTAATAAATAATAACTCATGCAATCAGCCACTAATCAATTTCTAATTATTCTTTTTACTGCACTTTTTTTAACCTATTGTAAGACTCCTATCGAGCCCGATTTTAGCTATTCGCCTGAAATGCCTAAGGCTGGTGAGAAAGTTACTTTTACTAATCTTACGGAAGAAGGTAAGCTTTGGAACTGGGAATTTGGTGATGGTGGAAAATCACGTTTGAAAGGGCCTACCTACACCTTCAGAGAAGCCGGAGTTTATGATGTGCGTTTGATGGTGGACTCCAATAAGCATTATGTGAAAACTAAGCCCATAACAATATATGACACGATACCAACAATTTACATCAAGGAGTCTGTGGTTCAGTACTTTCAAGAAGTCAATTTCAGCGTTTTGGCTTATAATCCTTTTAATGCTAAAATTACTTATGATTGGGAGTTTTCGCCGAATGCGGTGGGTGAAGATTTAGTGAATGGAAAAACGGATAAAGCTGCTCCTAAGGTGTTTTATAATCAAACGGAAGTAGAAGAAACTGTCAAGCTGAAAATTGTAGTGGGAAAAGATTCGTTTAAGATTTCTAAAACATTCTTTGTGGAAGACTATCCCGCTCGCAGCCTGATTATGGCAGAGAAAAATGGTAAAATCTTACGCAAAAGAATGTATGCCAACGGTTTGGAAGCGAGTCTGCCAACTACCTACCAAGCCGGTAAACATCCATTTAATATCTTTACTAAGTCAAGCCAATTATATGTGTTTGATGCGGGTTCAGAAGTTTCTATTGAGAAAGCTGATTTGATAGGGAAAGCTGGTGATGGTAATATTAGAAAAATAGACTTGGAAACCGGTGCTGCTATCGAAATTGTCCATAATCGTGCGCTTGGTGCCGAACATGGGTTCTATAGCGGATTGGTGTATGGAGGACAAATATACTGGACTGATTTTAATGATTTTGTATATAAAACAGCGGATAATAATACTGCAATTGGTGCTTTGGAATGGCAAGGCGATGCAGATGCTCAAACTACTTTGCCTTATTATTTCTTGAAGATGGATAGGTTAGGCTATTTTGGAAACGGCATAGCATCCAATCAATTAAGTTCAGGTTTAGCAGTCTATGACAATATATATTTCTTGGCTAAGGGTGGTTCTGGTAAAGGTGTTTATAGATTTTCAGCCACCGATATTTTAAATGAAAATTCTGATGGAACTGTTGATGCACCAGCTTATGGAAGCATTTTAAATGAGTTTGCCATTCGTAGTTTGGCCATTGATGATTTGAATGCACGTATATATTTCTCTGTTACAGCGCCTGAAGCATCTATTGGTTTTTGGGTGGCTAAATTGGATGGCTCTGCTGCTGTTCGTATTGACGATGCGCCTATGGGCAATGCTATTGAATACATTACGGGCATCGCTATCGATGATATTACTAATAAAGTTTATTGGTCGTACATAGCTCCGGAAGCATTGACTGAAGCTCAATTACAAGAAAATCCTACGCATAGAAGTGGTGTTAAAATGGTCAATTTGGCTAAGAGTAATTATGTGGATACTGAAATTGTTTATTTTGAGCAAGATGTAGAAGTCTTAGGAATTGCTTTGGATAAAGTTAAAAAATAAGCCATGCTTTCCATACTCATCCCTGTTTATAATTATGATATTACCAAATTGGTAAACGACCTGCATCAACAAGCTACAGAGGCAGGTATAGCTTTCGAAATTATAGTGATGGAGGATGGTTCTCAATTGTTTTTAGATAGCAATCAATCTATTGAGCAATTGCCTTATTGCCAATATATAGTATTGGAAAAAAACATTGGCAGGTCGGCTGTTAGAAACCGCTTAGCAGACAGTGCAAAACATCAATTTTTACTTTTTGCTGATTGTGATGCGGGGGTGCAAAAGGTAAATTTCATTGCAAACTATACAAAAGTATGTCATGCCGATGCTGTCGTAATTGGTGGCACAGCCTACGATACTGCTTGTCAAGATCCTCAGTTTAGCTTGCGTTTGAAATATGGTAGAGCAAGAGAATCCAATACAGATTATCTATTGAAACAAGCAAGTGCCGGTAATTTTGTAACTTTCAATTTCTTAATAGATAAGGATGTTTTTCATCAAGTACGTTTTGATGAAACTATAGATGGTTATGGCCATGAAGATACCGTTTTTGGACATGCACTATCAACGCAAGGATTTAAGTAT
>CAYPYZ010000008.1:0-3883 GCA_964414805.1 uncultured Paludibacter sp. | reverse complement strand
AGTGCTAAACCCAAACTTTTCTATTTCGATTTGTATAAGCTGTTTTGGATGTGTAGGTATCATTTAAACGCTGACAAGTTGTCAGCTAATTAAGCTGTTATTTACCTTACTTTAAGCTTGCTTGCTGACAATCTTTCGTTTTTTTGCTTTGGCATATATTCTGACTAATGCCCCGCCGTGAAACTAAATATAATTCAATAATAATTTTAAATATCAAGTAATTATGAACATTAAACCCTTAGGTGACCGTGTATTGGTAAAGCCTGCTCCGGTAGAAGAGAAGACAGTTAGTGGTATTATCATTCCTGATTCAGCCAAAGAAAAACCTTTAAAAGGTGAAGTTTTGGCAGTAGGTAAAGGTACTAAAGATGAAGTGATGGAAGTAGCTGTTGGAAACACAGTTTTATACAGTAAGTATGCAGGTACAGAATTGGAATTAGACGGTGAAAACTATTTAATCATGCGTCAATCCGATATTTTGGCGATCATTTAAAATTTAATTGTAAGTAGTAATCATAAAAATCATAGATATATTATGGCTAAAGAAATGTTATTTAATATTGATGCTCGTGAGGAACTTAAACAAGGTGTAGATGCTATTGCCAATGCGGTAAAAGTAACCTTAGGTCCTAAAGGCAGAAATGTAATTATAGAGAAAAAATTTGGTGCTCCTCAAATTACAAAAGATGGAGTTTCCGTTGCAAAAGAAGTAGATTTAGAGGATGCTTTCCAAAATGTGGGTGCACAATTGGTTAAAGAAGTAGCCTCTAAAACCGGTGATGATGCAGGTGATGGAACTACTACAGCAACTGTTTTGGCACAAGCTATCGTCAATGTTGGTCTGAAAAACGTGACAGCCGGTGCTAATCCCATGGATCTGAAAAGGGGTATAGATAAAGCTGTTGCGAAAGTAGTAGAAAGTATTGCAAAACAAGCTAAGTCTGTAGGTGATGACTACGATAAAATTGAGCAAGTAGCTACTATTTCTGCTAATAATGATTCTACCATTGGTGCTTTGATAGCTGATGCTATGAGGAAAGTTTCTAAAGATGGTGTAATCACTATTGAGGAAGCTAAAGGAACCGATACAACCATTGATGTAGTGGAAGGTATGCAATTCGACAGGGGCTATATTTCTCCTTATTTTGTTACCAATACTGAGAAAATGGAGGTTGAGATGGAGAATCCATACATCCTTATTTATGATAAAAAAATCAGCAATTTAAAGGAATTACTGCCTGTTTTAGAGCCAGCTGTTCAATCTGGTCGTCCGTTTTTAATTATTGCAGAAGATGTTGAGTCAGAAGCTTTAACTACGTTGGTAGTCAACCGTTTGAGAAGTTCTTTGAAAATTGCAGCCGTTAAAGCTCCCGGTTTTGGTGATCGCCGTAAAGAGATGTTGGAAGACATTGCGATCCTTACAGGTGGTGTAGTTATTTCTGAAGAGAAAGGTATTGCTTTAGAAAAGGCTACCCTTGAAATGATGGGATCTGCTGAGAAAGTTACTATCGATAAGGATAATACGGTGATAGTTAATGGAGAAGGAGAAAAGGCCATTATTGAACAAAGGATTGCTCAAATAAAAGCTCAAATTGAGACTACCACTTCAGATTACGATAAAGAGAAATTGATGGAGCGTTTGGCTAAATTAGCCGGTGGTGTTGCGGTATTGTATGTAGGTGCTGCTTCTGAAGTAGAGATGAAGGAGAAAAAAGACCGTGTAGATGACGCTTTGAGTGCCACACGTGCTGCCATAGAAGAAGGAATAGTTCCGGGTGGTGGCGTAGCTTATATCCGTGCAATCGAATCACTTGCTACTTTGAAAGCTGAGAATGATGATGAAGCTACAGGCGTTGATATTATCAAACGCGCTATTGAAGAGCCATTGCGTCAGATTGTGAATAATGCTGGTAAAGAGGGTGCTGTAGTAGTACAGAAAGTTATGGAAGGTAAAGCTGATTATGGCTTTAATGCCCGTACTGAAACTTACGAAAACCTATTTGCAGCGGGTGTAGTTGACCCCGCTAAAGTGACCCGTGTAGCTTTGGAAAACGCTGCATCTATCGCAGGTATGTTCCTGACTACCGAATGCGTTATGGTAGATAAGAAAGAAGATGAGCCTATGCCTCCTATGCCTATGGGCGGTGGAATGGGCGGTATGATGTAAAATTTATACCATACATTAACATATGGAATGCTCCATCGGATTTAAATTCGATGGAGCTTTTTTTTGTTTAGAATGATTTTAATTAAAGAAATATTTCATTAAATACTTGTTAATTTTTGTAGATATATATAGATAATATGTTACATTTGTAGCCAAGGTGAATGCTTGATTATACCAAATGAGATAATGAAATGCATTTACTTGCTGTGTGTTATGCGCTGACCTATGCAGATGAATCACAATTTTGAAATGCCTTAAGAAAATCAATTCTTTTTAAGATATTAACTTTTAAATCAAATCGTATATGCATATGGACACAATAAATCCTTCTGTAGTGGAAGAGGCCGTATTGGATGAAATTGTCGCGAAGTATAAGGACAGACCCGGTAGTTTGCTTTCAACTTTAGAGGCTGTTCAAGAGGCTAATTTCATGAAATTTTTACCACAAGAAACGCTTATGCAAGTTGCCAGAAAATTGGATGTACCACCTACTCAGGTATATTCTGTTGCAACTTTCTATTCCTTTTTTAATTTAAAACCTCAAGGACGGCATAATATAGTTGTATGCCGTGGTACTGCGTGCCATACTAAAGGTTCGCGGGAGTTGTTGGATAGCGTAGGACAAATTTTGGGTTTCCGCTATCGCTATGACGAAACGGAACCAAGTTTTACCACGCCTGATTTTGAGTTTACCATTCGCACGGTAGCCTGTTTCGGACAATGTGCGCAAGCTCCGGTAATCTCTGTGGATGGGGTGATACATAGTTATGTAAATACTCCTAAATTATTGGAAATTTTGAAAAAAGTAAAATCCTCAACGCATGCAACAGATCAATCTAAATAATTTCGAACAAATCAGCCGTTCGTATAGAAAAAATATACTGCCTGATGTGCCTATGATTATGGTGGGTATGGGGACTTGTGGCATTGGCAATGGTGCAGACAGGCTTTTTGAAACCCTTCTGCAACATGCCCTAAAGCAAGCTTACGGATGTATTATAAAACCAACAGGCTGTTTTGGATTTTGTGCCGAAGAGCCTTTGGTGACACTTTATCAACCGCAAAAGCCTTTATTGGTTTATGCTCGGGTAGATGAAAAAGATGTAGTGAGAATTTTGGATGGGGCTATGCAAGCTGAAATTTATACCAACAAAATTTTATGCCGCATTGAAAAATGGGATCATATCACTACGCAAATCGAATATGGTAAAGGCTATGAGGAATATCCCTTATGGCATGATATCCCTTTCTTTAAAGGACAACAAAAAATTGTTTTGCGTAATGCCGGTCTAATCAATCCTGAATCCATAGAAGATTATATTGCTGTAGGCGGTTATCGTGCTTTGTTTAAAGCCCTTTCGGGAATGACACCCCAAGCAATTATAGATAAAGTGAAGGATGCAGGCATGCGTGGACGTGGTGGTGCGGGTTTCCCAACAGGACTGAAATGGGAAATGATGCGTAATAATCAAGCTGATAAAAAATACCTGATTTGTAATGCGGATGAGGGTGACCCCGGTGCATACATGAATCGTAATGAGATTGAAAGTGATCCGCATGCCATCATAGAAGGTATGCTCATAGCTGCTTTCGCGATGGAATCGGATGAGGGGATCGCTTATATACGTGCTGAATATCCATTGGCTGTTGAAAGATTAGAAAAAGCCATTGCGCAAGCAGAGGCTTTAGGTTTGATGGGGGACAATATCTTAGGAA
>CAYPYZ010000007.1:2273-25729 GCA_964414805.1 uncultured Paludibacter sp. | reverse complement strand
AAGTAGCTCAGTTGCCAAGAGATAGACAATAAGACGCTCTATCAACTGAGTGAAACAACGTAGAAAGAGATTGCGGAAGTAGCTCAGTTGCCAAGAGATAGACAATAAGATGCTCTATCAACTGAGTGAAATAACGTAAAAAGGAACTGCGGAAGTAGCTCAGTTGATAGAGCATTAGCCTTCCAAGCTGAGGGTCGCGGGTTTGAGTCCCGTCTTCCGCTCAATATAGTAGAGCGAAACTTACTCAAGAAGTGCGAAGTTTTATCGTTAGGAAAACAGAAAGCTTCGGACTCTACTTTTTTGCTGTTGTAGCTCAGGGGTAGAGCACTTCCTTGGTAAGGAAGAGGTCATGGGTTCAAATCCCATCAACAGCTCTAAGTTAAATGCTTTTATTAATTTTTATATCTTTAAAATCTTAAAATAATCTTTGAATTATGGCAAAAGAAAAATTTGACAGGTCGAAACCTCACGTAAACGTAGGTACCATTGGACACGTGGATCATGGTAAAACTACGCTGACAGCAGCCATTACTACTGTTTTAGCCAAGAGGGGTCTTTCTGAATTGCGTTCATTCGATTCAATCGATAATGCGCCAGAGGAAAAAGAACGTGGTATTACAATTAATACTTCTCACGTAGAATACCAAACAGCAAACCGCCACTATGCGCACGTTGACTGTCCGGGCCACGCTGACTACGTTAAAAACATGGTTACGGGTGCTGCTCAAATGGACGGTGCTATCATTGTAGTTGCTGCAACTGATGGTCCTATGCCTCAAACTCGCGAACATATTCTGTTGGCTCGTCAGGTAAACGTACCTCGTATCGTTGTTTTCATGAACAAATGTGATGTTGTTGATGATGAAGAAATGTTGGAATTGGTTGAAATGGAAATGCGCGAATTGCTTGCTTTCTACGATTTTGATGGAGATAACACTCCTATCATCCGTGGATCTGCGCTTGGTGCATTGAATGGTGTAACCGAATGGGAAGATAAAGTGATGGAATTGATGGATGCTGTCGATACCTGGATTGAACTTCCGGAACGTGCAGTTGACAAACCATTCTTGATGCCTGTTGAAGACGTATTCTCCATTACCGGTCGTGGTACTGTTGCTACAGGTCGTATCGAAACCGGTATCGTAAAAACAGGTGAAGCTGTGTCTATCATCGGTTTGGGTGCAGAGAAACTGACTTCAACGGTTACAGGTGTTGAAATGTTCCGCAAAATTTTGGACGAAGGTCAAGCCGGTGATAACGTTGGTTTATTGCTGCGTGGTATCGATAAAGATGAAATCAAACGCGGTATGGTGATCACACACCCTGGAAAAGTTACTCCTCACACTACTTTCAAGGCAGCAGTATATATCCTAAAGAAAGAAGAAGGTGGTCGTCATACTCCTTTCCACAATAAATACCGTCCTCAGTTCTACATCCGTACATTGGACGTGACCGGCGAAATTGAATTACCGGAAGGAACAGAAATGGTAATGCCGGGCGATAACTTGGAGATTACAGTGAAACTAATTTATCCGGTAGCTTGTAATGTAGGTTTACGTTTCGCTATTCGCGAAGGTGGACGTACAGTAGGTTCAGGACAAATTACAGAGTTAATTGACTAAGCAGCCCCCTATAAATTCCCTGAGTTAGTAAGGAGATTTTTAGAGAGCGAACTATACCAACGATAACCCTACAATTTAAAACTCCTCCCCTTTTTTGGGGAGGGTTTGAGTGGGGTTGTTTTTACACGGGTGTAGCTCAGTTGGTAGAGCACTGGTCTCCAAAACCAGGTGTCGTGAGTTCGAGTCTTACCTCCCGTGCAAAATCTATCTATTTTTATGAAAGTAATAAACTATATCAAACAATCTTACTCTGAATTAGTGCATAAGGTAACTTGGCCAACGCGTGCTGAGCTTATGAACAGTGCTATTGTGGTGCTGATAGCTTCCGTCATCATCGCTCTGATAGTATGGGTAATGGACTTGAGTTTTGAGTCTATCATGACTTTCGTTTACAAAAAATTATTGTAATCATTTTGGAGGAACAAACAGTGTCTGAAACAACCAATTTCAAATGGTACGTTTTACGTGCTTATAGTGGGAAAGAAAAAAAGGTCAAGGAGTATATTGATGTTGAAATCAATAATACAGATCTTGGTCAATATGTTTCACAAGTAGTTATTCCTACTGAAAAGAAGATAGTGATTCGTAATCGAAAGCAAATCACTAAAGAGATTACGCTTATGCCGGGTTATATCCTGATAGAAGCTAATCTTATAGGTGATATTCCTCATCGTCTTCGTCAAATTCCTAATGTTTTTGGATTCTTAGAAGAAAAAAACAACGTTCCGACACCGGTAAGAGATGCCGAAATTAATCGTATTCTCGGTGTGGTGGATGAAATGCAGGATGCTGAAGCTAATTTACTAACTCCTTTTGTAAAGGATGAAACAGTTAAAGTAGTTGCAGGTCCGTTTAATGGATTTACCGGCGTTATCGAAGAGGTTAGTACAGATAAAAAGAAACTTAAAGTGATGGTTTTAGTGTTTGGGCGGAAGACTCCGCTTGAACTATCTTTCAACCAGGTAGAGAGGGATTAATTAGTTCAGTTACAAACTGATTTCCCAATTTTTTATTTAATTAATAATCAATAATAATTATGGCTAAAGAGATTGCTGGACTTATTAAGTTACAAATCAAGGGAGGTGCAGCAAACCCATCTCCTCCTGTAGGACCTGCATTAGGTGCTAAAGGGATTAACATTATGGAGTTTTGCAAACAATTTAATGCCAGAACGCAGGACAAAGCCGGTAAGGTTTTGCCCGTGATTATTACTTATTACGCCGACAAATCATTCGATTTTATCGTTAAAACACCCCCTGTTGCTGTGCAACTTTTAGAAGTTTCCAAAGCAAAAGGTGGTTCTGCAGAGCCTAACCGCAACAAAGTTGCATCCATAACATGGGATCAAGTGAAGCAAATAGCAGAAGATAAAATGGTCGATTTGAATTGTTTCGAAATCGAAGCTGCCATGAGATTGGTAGCCGGTACAGCGAGAAGTATGGGTATTACCGTTAAAGGTAAATTTCCGAGTAGTAATTAATAACGACTTCAATTATGAGTAAACTGACAAAAAATCAAAAGTTGGCTATCGCAAAAATTGAAGCGGATAAAGCCTATACACTTAAGGAAGCAGCTGAATTAGTAAAAGAAATTACAACTACTAAATTTGACGCTTCTGTAGATATCGATGTACGCTTAGGCGTTGACCCTCGTAAAGCCAATCAAATGGTGAGAGGGGTTGTGTCGCTACCACATGGTACCGGCAAACAAGTAAGAGTTCTTGCATTATGTACGCCCGAACAGGAAGAAGCAGCTAAAGCAGCTGGTGCTGACTATGTCGGACTCGATGAATATATCGAAAAAATTAAGGGTGGATGGACAGATATTGATGTAATCATCACTATGCCTGCTATCATGGGTAAAATTGGAGCTTTGGGTCGAGTGCTTGGCCCTCGCGGATTGATGCCCAACCCCAAAAGTGGTACTGTTACCATGGATGTTGCTTCAGCAGTAAAAGAAGTAAAACAAGGTAAAATTGACTTTAAAGTCGATAAAACCGGTATCGTTCATACATCAATAGGTAAAGTTTCTTTTACCCCTGATATGTTAGTGGACAATGCTAAAGAGTTTATTTCTACTTTGATTAAATTGAAGCCTGCTACAACCAAAGGTACTTATGTAAAGAGCATTTATCTTTCAAGCACAATGAGTATGGGTGTAAAAATTGACCCAAAATCTGTTGAAGACTAAAAAATTGTAAGTATGAAAAAGGAAGATAAAAGCGCAATAATAGAGAAAATTCAATCAACGGTTCAATCGTATGCTCATTTCTATCTTGCCGATATAGGCGGATTGAATGCTGAAGAAACCAGTGAGTTACGCAAAACTTGCTTCAAGGAAGACATTAAATTAATGGTGGTAAAAAACACCCTCTTGAAAAAAGCTTTAGAAGCCAGCGAAACTGACTATAGTGAATTATATGATGTCTTAAAAGGAGAAACATCTTTGATGTTTACCAATACAGGTAATTTACCTGCTAAACTTATTAAAGATTTTAGTAAGAAGAGCAAGACTAAAAAACCTGTACTGAAGGCAGCATATGTTGAAGAAGCATTCTACTTAGGTGCTGAGCACTTAGATACTTTGGTTGCTATTAAGAGTAAAAACGAACTTATCGCTGACGTTATTGCATTATTGCAATCACCGGCTAAGAACGTTATTTCTGCACTCCAATCCGGAGGTACTACTATCCATGGTGTTTTACAAACACTATCGGAAAAATAATTTCGAATTTTTATTAAATAAATCTATAAAACTAAATCCAAATGGCAGATTTAAAAACTTTTGCTGAACAATTGGTTAATTTAACCGTAAAAGAAGTAAACGAGTTAGCTCAAATTTTAAAAGAAGAATATGGTATTGAACCCGCAGCTGCTGCTGTTGCTGTTGCTGCTGGACCTGCTGCCGCTGCTGATGCCGCAGAAGAAAAAACTTCTTTTGATGTAGTATTAAAAAGTCCGGGTGCTAGCAAATTAGCTGTAGTTAAATTGGTGAAAGAACTTACCGGTTTAGGACTTAAAGAAGCTAAAGACTTAGTAGACGCTGCTCCTTCAGTAATTAAAGAAGGTGTATCGAAAGACGAAGCAGAAGCCTTACAAAAAGAATTGACAGAAGGCGGAGCTGAAGTTGAACTTAAATAAATGAGACCTGATTACTTCAGGATTTGTGGTTTAGATTCCCTATTATAGGGGATCTAAACCTTTCGTATCTATATTCCTTCGAACTCGCAAAAAGCGCGTTATTATATTAAGTTCACTGTATCAACAATAAATTCTTTGAAAATGTCTTCACAAATTAAAGATCAAAGACACAACTTTTCTTCCATTAAGACGCAATTCGATTATCCCGATTTCTTGGAAGTCCAGTTAAAATCTTTTCACGACTTCTTTCAGATGGATACTTCATCTGAAAATAGAAAAGTCGAAGGTCTATATCAAGTTTTCATGGAAAACTTCCCTATAGCCGATACGCGTAATAACTTTATACTTGAGTTCCTCGACTACTATGTAGACCCTCCAAGATATAGCATCGACGAATGTATAGAAAGAGGACTTACTTATGCTATCCCTTTAAAAGCTAAATTGAAACTTTACTGTACAGATCCTGATCATGAGGATTTCGATACGGTAATCCAAGATGTGTTTTTAGGGCCTATTCCCTATATGACACCAAGAGGTACTTTTATTATCAATGGTGCTGAACGCGTCGTGGTTTCTCAATTACACCGTTCTCCGGGAGTGTTCTTCGGTCAAAGTTTGCATGCTAACGGAACTAAACTATATTCCGCAAGAGTAATTCCTTTTAGAGGCTCTTGGATAGAGTTTGCTACCGATATCAATAATGTCATGTTTGCCTATATTGATAGAAAAAAGAAATTACCGGTAACAACACTACTTCGTGCCATTGGCTTCGAAAGTGATAAGGATATATTGGAAATTTTCAACCTCGCAGAAGAAATTAAAGTCAATAAAACCAGCATGAAAAAAGCAATAGGTAGAAAAATTGCTGCTCGTGTGTTGAGAAGCTGGACAGAAGACTTAGTTGATGAGGATACCGGCGAAGTTTCAAGCATGGAACGTAATGAAATTATCATTGACCGTGAAACCGTTCTTGAAGCCAAACATATAGACGAAATCCTCGAATCTGACACTAAAACTATTTTGCTTCATAAAGAAGATGCTAATCAATCTGATTACGCCATCATCTATAATACGTTGAAAAAAGACCCAAGTAATTCTGAAAAAGAAGCTATAGACCATATCTACAGATTGTTGCGTAATGCTGCTCCTGCTGATGATTCTACTGCTCGCGAAGTTATTAATAATTTGTTCTTTTCAGAAAAACGATATGACTTGGGGGATGTTGGTCGATTCCGTATCAATAGGAAATTAAACTTGACTATTAGTCCGGATGTGAAAATATTGACCAAAGAAGATATTATCGAAATCATCAAGTATCTTATTGAGTTACTAAACTCAAAAGCTGAAGTGGATGATATCGACCACTTGAGTAATCGTCGCGTTCGTACAGTTGGTGAGCAAATGTATACTCAATTTGGAGTAGGCTTGGCACGTATGGCTCGCACTATTCGTGAAAGGATGAATGTTAGAGATAATGAAGTATTTACTCCCGTTGATTTGATCAATGCTAAGAGTATTTCTTCTGTAATTAACTCATTCTTTGGTACCAATGCTTTGTCGCAGTTTATGGACCAACAAAATCCATTGGCTGAGATTACACATAAACGCCGTATGTCGGCTTTAGGCCCTGGCGGTTTATCTCGTGAACGTGCAGGTTTTGAAGTGCGCGACGTGCATTATACACACTATGGTAGATTATGTCCGATTGAAACTCCGGAAGGACCAAATATTGGTTTGATTTCGTCCCTTTGCGTGTATGCGAAAATTAGCGATTTAGGCTTTATTTCAACCCCTTATCGTAAAGTTAAAGATTCTGTTGTGGATATTTCCGAAAACGGCATCCAATATTTTACTGCTGAAGAGGAGGAAGAATTAGTAGTTGCGCAAGGTAATGCCATGCTCAATGAAGATGGTACTTTCGTAAGATCTCGTATTAAATCGCGCTTCGGTGCCGACTTTCCGGTGGTTGCGCCTGATGAGGTTCAACTTATGGACGTGTCACCATCGCAAATTGCTTCTATCGCGGCAGCACTTATTCCTTTCTTGGAGCACGATGACGCTAACCGTGCATTGATGGGATCGAATATGATGCGACAAGCAGTTCCTTTATTAAGAGCTGAAGCTCCTATCGTGGGGACAGGTATTGAAAGACAGTTGATTAGCGACTCACGTACCCAAATTACAGCTGAAGGATATGGTGTGGTTGAATATGTGGATTCTGAAAGTATCAAAATTAGATATGATAGAACTGAGATAGAGGAGTTTATCAGCTTTGATTCTGCTGTGAAAGAATATAAGCTTCCTAAATTCCAAAAGACTAATCAAAATACAACCATCGACTTACGTCCTTTAGTGCGTAAGGGTGAAAAAGTGGTGCCGGGTATGATCCTGACCGAAGGTTATGCAACACAAAAAGGTGAATTGGCTTTAGGCCGTAACTTGAAAGTTGCATTTATGCCTTGGAAAGGCTATAACTTTGAAGATGCCATCGTTATTAGTGAAAAATTAGTACGTGAAGATGTATTTACTTCAGTACATGTGGTTGAGCAATTACTTGAAGTTAGAGAAACGAAACGTGGTGTTGAGGAGTTTACCTCCGATATTCCTAATGTGAGTGAAGAGGCTACCAAAGACTTGGATGAAAATGGTATAGTACGCGTGGGTGCTGCTATTGAGCCGGGTGATATCATCATTGGTAAAATTACTCCTAAGGGTGAGTCAGATCCTTCTCCGGAAGAAAAACTACTAAGAGCAATTTTTGGTGATAAAGCTGGTGACGTGAAAGATGCTTCTTTAAAAGCTACGCCTTCATTATCCGGTGTAGTAATTAAAAAGCGCTTGTTCTCCAGAGCACAGAAAAATCGTAAGTCCAAATTGTCCGATAAAGCTATTTTACCACGTTTGGATGAAGAATTTGAAGTGCAAGCAGAAGCTCTCAAAAACACCTTGGTTGAAAAGCTTTTAGTTATTACAGATAAAAAACTATCTGCCGGAGTTAAAGATTTTTTGGGAACTGATTTAATTACTAAAAATAGTAAGTTTACGGAAGAAAGACTTCGTGATATTGACTATACCGCTGTGCAAATAAGCAAGTGGACCAATGATGAAGAGACGAACACATTGATAAGACAAGTGATTCTGAATTGTTTGAAAAAACATAAGGAATTGGATGCTCATATCAAACGTCAGAAATTTAATATCACTATTGGTGACGAACTACCTACCGGTATTGTACAGGTAGCTAAGGTTTATATTGCTAAAAAACGCAAAATTTGTGTTGGTGATAAAATGGCCGGTCGTCATGGAAATAAAGGTATTGTTTCTCGTATTGTTCGCCAAGAAGATATGCCTTTCCTTGCGGATGGAACGCCTGTGGATATAGTTCTTAATCCTTTGGGGGTACCTTCGCGAATGAACCTTGGACAAATTTTCGAGACTGTATTAGGTTGGGCAGGACAGGAATTGAATATGAATTTTGCTACACCTATTTTTGATGGTGCCAGCATGGATGACATCAATGCATGGACTGAAAAGGCCGGTATTCCACAATATGGTAAGACTTATCTATACGATGGTGGTACAGGTGAACGTTTCGACCAACCTGCTACTGTTGGTATTATCTATATGATGAAATTAGGTCATATGGTGGAAGATAAGATGCATGCTCGTTCCATTGGACCTTACTCTTTGATTACGCAACAACCATTGGGTGGTAAAGCACAGTTTGGAGGTCAGCGCTTCGGAGAGATGGAGGTATGGGCATTAGAAGCCTTTGGTGCAGCGCATATTCTACAGGAAATCCTGACTGTTAAATCAGATGACGTAACAGGACGCGCTCGTACTTATGAGGCCATTGTGAAGGGTGAAAACATGCCGGCTGCGGGAATACCCGAATCGCTGAATGTTTTATTACATGAACTAAGAGGCTTAGGTTTAAGTGTAAACCTTGAATAGCCAGCTGTTCATTTCTGAAAATAGAACATAAGGGTATAACCCAATTTTTCTGCAAATTGTAGATTCATTAATTTGTAAAGATAAAATTTATGAGTTTTAAAATTGAAACAAAATCAAAAAGTAGTTTTAATAAAATTTCTATCGGTCTGACTTCTCCGGAAGAGATTTTAAAATTATCCAGTGGTGAGGTGCTTAAGCCTGAGACGATTAACTATCGGACTTATAAACCTGAACGGGATGGTTTGTTCTGCGAAAGGATTTTTGGCCCCACAAAAGACTATGAATGTCATTGTGGTAAATATAAAAGAATTAGATATAAAGGCATTGTTTGCGACCGCTGTGGTGTGAAAGTTACAGAGAAAAAGGTTCGTCGTGAACGGGTTGGACATATACAATTGGTTGTCCCCGTGGCACATATCTGGTATTTCCGCTCCTTACCTAATAAAATTGGATATTTATTGGGTATGTCTACCAAAGACTTGGATGCTATCATTTATTATGAAAAATATGTGATTATTCAAGCCGGTGCAGCATTGAATGAGGAGGAAAATGTAGTGGATAATGCTTTCCTTACGGAAGATGAGTATTTAGATATTTTAGAAGCACTTCCTCGTGAAAATCAGATGTTGGAAGATTCAGACCCTAATAAGTTTATTGCTAAAATGGGTGCTGATGCGGTTCATGATTTATTGTCGCGCATCGACTTAGATTCATTGTCTTATGAACTTCGTGATAAAGCAAGTAATGATACATCACAACAAAGGAAAAATGATGCATTGAAACGTCTGCAAATTGTTGAGTCGTTCAGAGCCTCTAAAAATCGTAATAAACCCGAATGGATGATTATCAAGGTTGTACCTGTGATTCCACCTGAACTCAGACCATTGGTTCCTTTGGATGGTGGTCGTTTTGCTACATCCGATTTAAATGATTTATACCGTCGTGTTATCATTCGTAATAACAGATTGAAACGCTTGATCGAAATCAAAGCGCCTGAAGTGATTCTTAGAAATGAGAAACGTATGTTGCAGGAAGCTGTTGATTCACTGTTCGATAACTCACGTAAATCAAGTGCTGTTAAGACTGATGCTAACCGTCCTTTGAAATCTTTATCAGATTCCTTGAAAGGTAAGCAAGGACGTTTCCGTCAGAACTTACTTGGAAAACGTGTGGATTATTCTGCTCGTTCGGTGATTGTTGTAGGTCCTGAATTGAAAATGCACGAATGCGGTATCCCTAAGGATATGGCTGCGGAACTTTATAAACCTTTTGTTATCAGGAAACTGATAGAGAGAGGTATAGTTAAGACCGTAAAATCAGCTAAGAAAATTATAGATCGTAAAGACCCTGTTATTTGGGATATTTTGGAACATGTGATGAAAGGTCACCCTGTATTGCTGAACCGTGCTCCTACATTGCACCGTTTGGGCATTCAGGCTTTCCAACCTAAAATGATTGAAGGTCAGGCTATTCAATTGCATCCTTTGGCATGTACTGCTTTCAACGCTGACTTTGATGGTGACCAAATGGCAGTCCATCTTCCTTTAGGAAATGAAGCTATTTTAGAAGCGCAAATGTTGATGCTTGCTTCTCACAATATCTTGAACCCTGCTAATGGTGCGCCGATTACTGTACCGTCGCAAGACATGGTTTTAGGTTTGTATTATATTACAAAACCAAGAGCTGGCGTAAAAGGTGAGAATTTGGTATTCTATTCTCCTGATGAAGCAGAAATTGCTTATAATGAAGGTAAGGTTGACTTACATGCGAATATTAAAGTACGTTTTACCAAGACCGATGAAGCCGGTAAACAATCCCGTGAAATTATTGAAACTACTGTAGGTAGAATTTTATTTAATAAAGCGGTACCCGAAGAAGTAGGTTTTGTTAATCAATTATTATCCAGAAAATCCTTAAGGGATATTATTGGTAAGATAATCGATATTTGTGGTGTTTCACGTACTGCTCAATTCCTTGATGAAATCAAAGAATTAGGTTATAATATGGCCTTTAAAGGTGGTTTGTCCTTTAATTTGGATGATATTATTATTCCTGAGGAAAAAGAACAAATCATTCAAGGTGGAAATCTTGAAGTTGAGGAAGTAATGAATTTATATAATAATGGTTTCATTACTAATAATGAGCGATATAATCAGATTATTGATATCTGGACAAGGATAAATACTAAATTATCTTCAGTTTCAATCAATCGCTTATCCAATGACGATCAAGGATTTAATTCCGTATTTATGATGATTGACTCTGGTGCTCGTGGTTCTAATGAGCAAATTAGACAGTTATCAGGTATGCGTGGATTGATGGCTAAACCGCAAAAATCTACTTCTGAAGGTGGACAAATTATTGAGAACCCAATTCTTTCTAACTTTAAAGAAGGTTTGTCGGTGTTAGAGTATTTTATCTCTACGCACGGTGCTCGTAAAGGTTTGGCTGATACGGCTTTGAAAACTGCTGATGCTGGATATTTAACACGTCGTTTGGTTGACGTTTCACAAGACGTGGTGATTACTGAAGACGACTGTGGAACATTACGTGGACTCGTAGCCATTGAGCTAAAGAAAAACGAGGAAGTAAAAGTTACACTTTACGAAAGAATATTAGGACGTGTTTCTGTGCATGATGTTTATCATCCACAAACTGGAGAATTATTGGTTGCATCAGGAGAACAAATTACGGAATCTATGGCTGAGGCTATTCAGCAATCGCCTGTTGAAAGGGTTGAGATTCGTTCCGTATTGACCTGTGAAGCTAAGAAAGGTGTTTGTGCTAAATGTTATGGAAGAAACTTGGCAACAGGCCAAATGGTTCATAAGGGTGAAGCTGTTGGTGTTATCGCTGCTCAATCCATTGGTGAGCCTGGTACACAGCTTACATTACGTACTTTCCACGTGGGTGGTATTGCTTCTAATATTGCTTCTGAATCGAAGATTACATTGAAGTACGATTGCCGATTAGAGTTTGATGAATTGCGCACTGTTCAAGTGAAAGATGCTGATAAAGAATATGAAGTGGTAGTTAGCCGTTTGGCTGAAATGCGTGTAATTGACATCAATACAGGCATTACATTGACTACTCAAAATATTCCGTATAGCTCTAAGTTATATGTAAAACACGGCGATCTTGGCAAGAAGGATCAGGTGGTTTGTGAATGGGATCCATTTAATGCAGTAATCATTTCTGAAAATGATGGTGTTATTCAATTTGAAGATGTAATTGAAAACATCACCTATAAAACAGAAGTGGACGAAACTACCGGTTTACGTGAGAAAATTATCGTGGAAACTAAAGATAGAACTAAGGTTCCAAGTGCCAATATTTTGGATGAACATGGTGCTATTCTTCGTACATACAACTTACCGGTAGGTGCTCACTTGGTTTCCAATGATGGTGATAATATTAAGGCTGGTCAGATGTTGGTGAAGATACCTCGTGCGGTTGGTAAGACCGGTGATATCACGGGTGGTTTACCACGTGTAACTGAATTGTTTGAAGCACGTAATCCTTCCAATCCTGCTGTAGTGGCCGAGATTGATGGTGAAGTGAGCTTTGGCAAAATTAAACGTGGAAATCGTGAGTTGACAGTTACGACCAAAACAGGTGAGTCTAAGAAATATATGATTCAATTGTCCAAGCAAATTCTTGTGCAAGAGAACGACTTTGTTCGCGCAGGAACGCCTTTGTCTGATGGACTTATTACACCCGCTGATATCCTTGCTATTAAAGGTCCGACCGAAGTACAAGACTATATTGTAAATCAGGTGCAAGACGTGTACAGGGAGCAAGGTGTGAAAATCAACGATAAGCACTTTGAGGTGATTGTACGTCAGATGATGCGCAAGGTTGAGATAGTCGATCAAGGTGATACACGTTTCTTAGAGAAACAGGTGGTTGACAAAGAGGATTTCATGGAAGAAAATGATAGAATATGGGGTAAGAAAGTGATTATTGATGCCGGAGATTCTCCTGTATTGAAAGCTGGTCAGATTATTACTCCACGTAAATTGCGCGATGAGAACAGCTCTCTAAAACGTCGTGACTTACGTTTAGTGCAAACACGTGATGCAGTGCCTGCTACTTCAAATCAAATTCTTCAAGGAATTACTCGTGCAGCACTACAAACCAGTAGCTTTATGTCTGCCGCATCTTTCCAAGAAACTACTAAAGTATTGAACGAAGCAGCTATCAATGGTAAAGTTGATAGACTCGAAGGTCTGAAAGAAAACGTGATTTGTGGTCACTTAATACCTGCCGGAACCGGACAAAGAGGCTTTGATAAATTGGTAGTTTATTCTAAAGATGAATACGACAAAAGGGTTGATGCACGTAAAAATGTGTTGGATATAGAAGAAAACGAGGAATAATTTGTGCTTCTATAAGTATATCAAAACGGGCTGTTTGTTTAACATTCAGCCCGTTTTAAATTTGCACAAAATCTTTAATTTAAATAATTATAGTTTTAATCTTTTATTCTGTTTTGTAGCTTAAAATTATCTCTGTATCTTAGTGCTTTAAATTTAAAATCAATATAAGAGTTTTTCTTTAATCAAATACCTTATGAGTCAAAACTTTTGCATAATTATGGCCGGTGGTGTTGGCACACGCTTTTGGCCGGTTAGTAGAACCAATACTCCCAAACAGTTTTTAGATTTTTTTGGAACAGGACGTTCGCTTTTACAGATGACATTTGATAGATTTCAGAATGTGATCCCAGCTGAAAATATCTATATCGTCTCCAACTTGATGTATAAAGAAACTATATTGGAGCAATTACCGGAGTTAAAAGAAAATCAGATTCTTTCGGAACCACACAGAAGAAATACTGCCCCTTGTATTGCTTATGCTATCAATAGAATTAAGGCAATTACGCCAAAAGCCAATATTGTTGTGGCACCATCCGATCATCTGATAGTGAAAGAAAATGAGTTTACTGCTATCCTCTTAAGGGCATTGGAATTTGTCGATAAAAACAATTCTTTGCTGACTTTAGGTATCAAACCTAATCGTCCTGAGACTGGTTATGGCTATATTCAGGTGCAAGAGGGTGGAGGTGATAGTGGATTATATAAGGCCAAAACTTTTACCGAAAAGCCTGATTTGGAATTGGCTAAAGTATTTCTTGAGACTGGTGAGTTTTATTGGAATTCGGGTATGTTTATCTGGAATTTAGATACTATTTTACAAGCTTATGAGCTGTTGTTACCCGATATTTTCCATAAATTTGATCTGGGTGCTGATCTTTATAATACCGATAAAGAGCAAGATTTTATCAATGAGGTTTATGCCACTTGCACTAATGTTTCCATTGATTTTGGCATTATGGAAAAGGCTGATAATGTGTTTGTTTTAACCGCGGATATTGGTTGGACTGATTTAGGCACTTGGGGTTCTCTTTACGAGATGTCTGAAAAGGATGAACATGCAAATGTTTCCTTTAATACTAAAACCTTATTTTATAATAGTCATGAAAATATTGTATTGATGCCTGAAGGCAAATTGGCTGTTATCGATGGTTTAGAAGGTTATTTAGTAGCTGAATCTGATAATGTATTATTGATATGTAAGAAAGATCAAGAGGCAAAGATACGCCAGTTTGTAAATGATGTGGCCGTATCTTTTGAAAATGAAGATTTTTTATAATACTCCTAAAGACCTAATATATGAGTTTTTTTAAATTACATAAACCTTTGGTATATAAGTATAAACCTATTTATTATGATCCAAAGAAAGAAGCTTCAGAAGAGCGAAAAAAACAAATGGCAGCTTCAGAAAACCCTACTTCTACCTCTGAAGAACAAAGTGGTAGTTATGAACCAAAAATTCTTAAAAGGGGTGTTTTCAGAGAAATGGCTGATAAAGATAGGTTTGCTGTCAATAAACAAAAACGCATGTCCAATATCCGTTTAGTTGTTATACTTGCTATTTTGTTTTTAATCGCTTATTACTTACTGAAATAAAATAATTCCTTATCATGAGCGATATAATTTATTTGTTACCTGATGCAGTCGCCAATCAAATAGCAGCCGGGGAAGTTATCCAACGCCCTGCTTCAGTTGTTAAAGAGTTGGTTGAAAATGCTATTGATGCAGGAGCTACCCATATTAAAATTGCTATTGCTGATGCGGGTAGGACTATGATTCAGGTAGTTGATAATGGCAAAGGGATGAGTGAAACAGATGCACGTATGGCATTTGAGCGACATGCTACCTCTAAAATCAAAGATGCCAACGATCTATTCTCAATTCGAACTATGGGTTTTAGGGGTGAGGCTCTTGCATCTATTGCTTCTGTGGCTCAGGTGGAATTGCGAACAAAACGTGATGAAGATGAACTTGGAACTTTTATTGAAATTGCTGGAAATCGAGTTTTTAGACAAGAAGTTGTACAATGCGATTTAGGGACTTCAATCTTAGTGAAAAACCTCTTCTTTAACATCCCGGCCCGTCGCCGATTTCTGAAAAGTGATAATGTGGAAAGAAACCATATTCTTCAAGAGTTTTATCGCATCGTTTTAGTGCATCCTGATATAGAGTTTTCTTTTTATGATAATGAACATGAGATTTTTAATCTTGCAGTTTCATCTCTTAAACCTCGTATTGAACAGGTTTTTGGTTCAGCAAGAAGGAAACTTAATCATCAATTATTAAATATTCAGACCCAAACTAATTTAGTTTCTATCAGTGGCTTTGTTGGGAAACCTGAATTTGCTTTAAAGCAGGCATATCAGTTTTTCTTTGTCAATGGTAGGTATATGCGCCATCCTTATTTCAACAAGGCGGTAATTATGGCTTACGATCAATTGATACAAGCCAATGAGTATCCTTCTTATTTTATTTATTTTGATGTTGACCCTCAGACTATAGATATTAATATCCATCCAACTAAGACTGAAATTAAATTTGAGAATGAACAGGCAATATGGTCTATTCTTTCTGCTACTGTAAAGGAGGCTTTAGGCAAGTTTAACATCATGCCGTCTATTGATTTTGATAGGGAAGGAGTGCCGGACATACCTCCTGTTTCTTTGTCAAAGACTAACATTCAACCTCCACAAACTACTTTTAATCCTTCCTATAATCCATTTTCTATTGGTAGCTCTTCTTATAAAAGACCGCAAATGGAGTGGGAGGAACTTTATAAAGGTTTTGAGAAAACCCCTGAAAAAGCGGAAGATGAATTGGCGCAATCTCCTTTGCAAGAACAAAAATCTTTTGGAGAGCTTGCTATCGATGAGTCTGAAAACTTAGGGAGTTTTTTTCAATTAAAAGGCAGTTACATAGTTACTTCCGTAAAATCGGGTATGTTGGTCATAGATCAACGAAGAGCGCATATAAGAATACTGTTTGATCAGTTTATTCAAGAAATTAAACAAAAGCAAGGTGTATCTCAACGCTTATTATTTCCTGAGAGCTTGAGTTTTATGCCGGAAGATCATGCTTTTTTTGAACAAATCAAGCCAGAGTTAAGGTATTTAGGTTTTGAATTTACCTATAAAAAGGCCAATCATTATCAGGTTTTGGGTATTCCTGCTCAATTGCAAACCACCTCGTTGATAGTGCCGCTTTTGAATGATATGGTGGAGCGTGTGAAGAATTGTACAGGTGAGGCTTTGGATATTGTGCATGAACAAATTGCCATATCTTTGGCTGAAACTGCTGCCATAGCCCATGGTTTAATTTTATCCAAAGATGCTATGCAAGAGTTGTTTCAGCAACTTTTTGCTAATCCCAATCATCATTATACGCCGGACGGAAAAACGATAATGATTATTCTTTCGGAAGATGAAATTAAAAATAGATTTAAATAAAAAAATCCGACCCATTATGTAGGTCGGATTTTTTTGTGAAAAAACGAACTTTTATTCGTTTCCTTGAGGAGTGATGAGTTTGTAGCCTTTACCATGGATATTGATAATGGCAACATTAGGATCATCTTTCAATAGCTTACGTAATTTAGTGATATACACGTCCATACTACGAGCATTGAAGTAATTATCATCTTCCCAAATAGATTTTAAAGCATAATTTCTTTCAAGAATATTATTAGCATTAGAAGCTAAAAGTTTCAATAATTCAGATTCCTTAGTTGTAAGTTTTCTGTTTTCGCCTTCAAAAGCCAAGTTTTGTTTTTGTGCGTCGAATACAAAGCCACCTATATTAAATAGGGTTACATCCTTAACTTTTTTACCTCTTACCCTTCTTAAGATAGATTCTATGCGTGAAAGCAATTCTTCCATGCTGAAAGGTTTTGATAGATAATCGTCAGCACCCAATTTGAATCCTTGTAGGATATCTTCTTTCATTGATTTCGCTGTCAAGAAAATAATAGGTACCTCAGTGTTAATACCACGTATATCAGCTGCTAAGGTGAAGCCATCTTTTTTAGGCATCATCACGTCTAATACACATAAATCGTATTTATTTTTGGTGAAAGCTTTAAATCCGGCTTCGCCATCAGGTTGTAAATCTGCTTCATATCCCCTTGTTTGGAGGTATTCACGCAACAACATGCCAAGATTTTCATCATCTTCGCATAATAAAATTTTTACTTTGTCATTGTCCATAATCAGTATTTTTAAGTGTTGGTAATTCTATAATAAATTTAGTTCCAATATCAGTTTCGCTTTCAACTTTAATAATGCCTTTATGCTCTTGGATTATCTTTTTTACATAGGCTAAACCTAATCCAAATCCTTTAACATTATGTTGGTTTCCGGTAGGGACTCGGTAGAACTTATCAAAAATTCTTTTTAAATCCTCTTTGGGGATACCAATGCCATTATCTTCAAAACTAATATAGACTTTATTTTTTTCATTCCAAGTTTCTAAAGTTAGCAATAATGGCTTGTGACTATATTTCAGTGAATTGTCTACTATACTGTGTATCACATTAGTAAAATGCACTTCATCAGCCAATATCAGATCTTCTTTAGCACGTAACTTAGTTGTAATTTTTCCTCCTTTACTATTTACTTTTAAGGAGAAAATTTCTGAAGTATGCTCTATTAGTTCATTAACGTGCATCTCCCGCATTTTATAAGTCGATTGCTCAGTTTCAAAGAGCGATAGTTTCAGCACCTCCTCAACCATTCTACTTAGACGTGTAGTTTCATCCCTTACAACCTTGGTGAGATGTTTCATAGTTTCCGGTGTTTTCCCAACTTCAGGGTCTTGTAACATCTGCGAAGCCAAAGAAATACTTGCAATGGGAGTTTTTAACTCATGCGTCATATTATTAACAAAATCAGTCTTGATATTGTTTAAATGTTTTTGTTTAAAAATAACAATAATCGCGACTATAAAAACGCCTAAAATTAACAAAACTAACAAAATGGTAGGGTAGAGTAAGCTCATTGAGCTAAGTATATAGTTCTTTTTTGTAGGGAAAGTTACCCTCAAAAAATACTCTTTAGAACTATTTCCTCTTGGGAAAAATTTTTGAAAATAAACATTATCACTTAATTCAGGATTATTTATTTCAAATTGTTTATCGCATTTAAAAATTGAATTACCATTTTTATCTATAATACAATAATAGAAAGGTAAATCAATCCCATTACTCGTTAGATAGGTTTCAAGCACATAGTTAAGTTCTTCAAAATCAATTCTTTCCTTGATATCTTTATGGTTGCTTTCCTGTATCCATCTAAATACCGCTTGGTCTAATATCGTCTTGGAGCGCTCAAATTGTTCCATAAATTTGTCTTGCAAATACTTGGAGGTTTCTTCAATTGTAGCCTTCCCATGGCGGGTTGAAAGTTTAATTTCAGGTCTCAATACCTGATTTTTACTTGTGGAACTATTGTTTTGTGCATCAAGTTTTGCCAAACTGTCGGTTGATCTTAAAAGTGGTACTGTGCTTTGATTTGATTGTTGATTGTAGTCAACAGCATCTAAAGTTTGACTTAAATATTGTAATGCTTCGTTCTCCTCTACTAATAAAACCGTTTGCCACAAACTTCTTCGAGCACTCGCATTGAACTGACTTTCAATCTTATCGGAGTAAACCTTCACGTATCTGGCTTGAATAATTATGAGCGCTATGGTTGAAAGCGCCATAAATAATATTAATATGATTATTGTCCTTGGTTTCATGTAGATGCAAATATACTAATAAAAATCACGTAATAGTTTAAATCAGTATTGATTTTAATAATTAGTAATGCAAAATTATATTATTTCAAGTAATTTAAAGTAAATCTACTTAAAAAACATCCTGAATGATCTGTTTTTTACTTTTTGCACTACCGTTTTACCTTTTGCATTGCTATGTGAATAACTAAAAAGTTGTTGATTTACCATTTGATATACTACTATTAAAACTTGCTTATCAATGTTTTTTTAGTACTTTTGACAATTAATTTTTATCTAAGCATATGAGTAGTATAAGCATTTTATTAATCATCATTATTTACTTTGCTGGTCTCTTACTAATTTCCTATATAGCAGGAAGAAAACATGCCAATAATGATGCGTTTTTTAGAGGTAGTCGCAAATCCCCATGGTGGGCAGTTGCCATCGCTATGGTCGGAGCATCTGTTTCAGGAGTTAGTTTTGTCTCAGTACCCGGATGGGTAGGCGCTACGCAGTTTACTTATATGCAAACCGTTTTCGGTTTCTTTTTTGGCTACTTGATTATTGCACAAGTTTTATTGCCACTTTATTATCGTTTGAATTTAACCAGTATTTATACCTATTTAGGGGATAGATTTGGTCGACATAGTTATAAAACCGGTGCATCTTTTTTCTTACTGTCTAAGATAATAGGTGCTGCTGCTCGCCTTTATATAGTTGCATTGATATTACAAACGCTGGTATTTAATGAGTTAAACATACCTTTTTATTTAACAGTTTCTATTTTACTTTTCACGATTTGGGCATATACTTTTAGAAGTGGTATTAAAACTATCGTCTGGACCGATTCTTTACAGGCTATCATTATGCTGATTGCTCTCGTTGTGATGATAGTGGAGTTATCACAAAGTATGGGCTTGAACTTAAAGACTTTAACCCAAGAAGTTGTGAATAGTGATCTTACCCGTATTTTTGTGTTTGATGATTGGGTAAGTAAACAACATTTCTTTAAGCAGTTTTTTAGTGGGGTGTTTATTGCAATTGTTATGACCGGTTTAGACCAAGATATGATGCAAAAAAACCTGTCTTGCAAGAACTTACCTGAAGCTCAAAAGAATATGTATTGGTATGCAGGAGCTTTTATCCCTGTGAATTTCCTATTCTTGATTTTAGGCTTTATGATACTGCTTTTTGCTTCTAATAATGGTATAACACTTCCTTCTAAAGGCGATGAGATATTGACTTTTATGGCTATGAACCATTTCGCAAAAGCCGGTTTACTTATGTTTACCTTAGGAATTATAGCTGCTGCATTTTCAAGTGCTGATTCGGCCTTGACTGCGCTTACCACTTCTTTCTCTGTAGATATTTTGGAAATAGATACTGAAAAGGAAACTCCCAAAAACAAGAAAATCAGAATGGGGGTACATATAGGAATTACCCTGCTGTTTTTGATAGTAATCCTCATCTTTAATCAGTTAAACAACTCCAGCATTATAGATGCAATTTATGTTATTGTTTCTTATACTTACGGACCTCTATTGGGTATGTATAGTTTTGGATTATTTACCAAAATTAAACCTACCGAAAAGGCTGTGCCCTATATTGCAGTGCTATCTCCAATAATCTGTTTTACTTTGGATTATCTTACCACAAATTACCTTGGCTATAAATTCGGTTATGAATTGCTGTTGATGAATGGTGGTCTCACCTTTATTGGTCTTTATATCAGTTCAAAATATGGAAATAAAAATAGCTGAATTTGTGATGAGTAATACGGACATTCAGAAATGTCCGCAAAATGGTCTACCCGAATATGCTTTTATTGGTCGTTCAAATGTTGGGAAATCATCATTAATTAATAGTCTGACTAATAAGAAAGGTTTGGCAATGACTTCCTCTAAACCGGGTAAAACCTTGCTTATCAATCATTTTATCATTAATAATGCTTGGTATATAGTCGATTTGCCAGGCTATGGTTATGCTTCTCGTTCCAAATCCACTCGCGACCAATTGAAGAAAATTATTGAACAATATATCCTTTTTAGAAAAGAATTGACTAATCTTTTTGTATTGATAGATAGCCGCCATGCCCCCCAAAAGGTAGATATGGATTTTATACACTGGTTAGGATTAAGTCAAGTGCCCTTTGCTATTGTTTTTACTAAAGCTGATAAGTTGTCTAAGTCCATTTTAGATAAAAATATCACTGCTTATCAATCAAAACTACAAGAGACTTGGGAAGAATTACCACCTATTTTTGTGACCTCTGCGGAGAAAGGAACAGGTCGAGAAGAACTGTTAGCATACATTGATGAAGTTAATAAGCAGTTGTAGAGTCTACTATTTTCAGCATGTATAAGAGCTTTTTAAATTCAGTTTCATTCATAGCAATTTTATTTTAAAGGAAATGTTAGTTAGGGCAAAAGGTAAATTTGTTGTTTTGCATAGTCTGATAATCTTGTTGATTGCAGCTTGCGCATATCAGCCGCACACCAATGATGCTACTAATCAACTTGCAGGCGATACAGTCTTGTTGCAATATGCAGAGGGTTTTACTATTGTTGATTATCCTAACTATAGACAATTAGTGCTTGCAGATCCATGGCAGGCAGATGCTGTTTTAGCACGATATTATTTAGTGAAATCAGACGAAATAATTATTCCGGATGATGGTATAAAAATCAAAATTCCCATTGAAGATATGGCTGTGACTGCTGTTACGCAAATTGAATTTTTAAACCAACTTGATGGTATAAATAAGATCATAGGGGTTTGTTCGCCGGAATTAATTTACAATCATACTGTACAAACCAAATATCAATCAGGTGAAATTACCAACTTAGGAGATGCTTTTAATATCAATCTTGAAAAGACTTTATTGCTGAATCCTACCATAGTGATGATGAGTGGTTTTAAACAAGATGACCCATATGCCAAACGTGTTTTACAGGCCGGTGTGTCTGTGGTTTACAATAACGAATGGATGGAAAGTACGTTATTAGCGCGAGCTGAATGGATAAAATTTGTGGGAGCATTATTAGACAAAAGTACGGATGCTGATAGTGTTTTTAATGATATAGCGGGACGTTACGAGTCCGTTAAAGCGAAGGCACAAGCAGTTGAACATAAACCCAAAGTGCTAACCGGTTCAAATTTCAGAGGGACTTGGTATATGCCGGGTGGCAAAAGCTTTATGGCACAATTGTATCAGGATGCAGGGGCTGATTACCCCTATGCTGATAATGATGCTAAAGGCAGTTTGCCTTTGAATGTAGAAGCAGTTTTAAAAGATTTTGCTGAGGCAGATGTATGGCTGAATTGTGATTTTGCATCCCTATCTGATTTGGTCAATATGGATAAAAAGCATGCTTTGTTTAAGCCGGTGCAGACGGGTAGGGTGTATAATTTCAATAAGCGACTCTTAACTTCCGGTGCCAATGATTATTGGGAAAGTGCTGTAGCCTGTCCCGATTTATTACTCTCTGATGTAATTTCTGTTTTGCACCCCCATTTATTGCCTGAGCACACATTGATTTATACGGAAGTTTTGAAGGATTAAGTAAATTAAACAATGAAGTAATACCATGCAAATTATTGTTTCAGACAGACAAGATCCCGCTTTTAATTTGGCTTTGGAAGAATACCTTTTTAATCAAGAGGAAGTCTATACATTGTTTTATAGCAACACTGCTTCTGTGATTATAGGTTCTAACCAAATCTGGGAAAATGAAATTGACCAACAGTTTTGCGATGCCCATCAAATTCCTTTGTACAGACGTATATCGGGTGGGGGAGCGGTTTATCATGATTTGGGCAATCTGAATTATTCATTTATTTTTAATAAAGAAGGATCGTCATTTAATTTGAATGCGGAGTATTTGAAGCCCATAGTGATGGCTTTAACCTATTTCGGTATTCAGCCGGTAGTTGGAAAACGCAAGGATTTATGGTTGCCGGATGGTCATAAAATTTCAGGAACGGCATCGCATATAACGGGTAAACGGGTGATGCACCATGGCACTATTTTGTACGATTCGGATTTGCATATGCTGAACAGCGCTTTGTTGTCTTCTTTGAAAGTAACGGAAGTCAAAGGCATCCCTTCAGTTGTCAGTCCGGTAAAGAATATCCGCACTTATTGTGAAGAATTTGGATTACCCCTTTACACTTCTACTGAGTTTTTTAGGTTATTGATTGAAAAAGTTAGTCATATATTAAATGTTGAAAAATTAATATATCTCGATAAAGCCAAGATTGAATCCGTAGAAGCATTGGCTGATTCTAAGTACAGATTGAAGGCTTGGAATAGAAAGAAGTAGGTGAAGAAATTCAGGAAACTACTCTAATTTGAATCTAATTTCATTGTTAGTATAACTACCTAAAACACCTGCACCATTTGCTACATTGCTGAAAATCTGAACAGGTTCTGAGAAGAATTCTACTACATCAGTAGCACTTGCTTTGGTTTTGTAGTAATAGTGCATTTCCTTTGAAACAGCTTGAAGGTTTACTACCAAAAACAAATTTGTACTGTCTGGTTCAGGTCTGATTAGTCCACCGGTAGGCCTTTCGCCCCATGAATCATCCCAATATTCATAATTATCATTAGCAAGAAGGAATCTAAATTTTAGGCTATTCTCTCTACCATC
>CAYPYZ010000007.1:0-2173 GCA_964414805.1 uncultured Paludibacter sp. | reverse complement strand
CATAATTATCATTAGCAAGAAGGAATCTAAATTTTAGGCTATTCTCTCTACCATCAAAAAATTCATCTGTCATGGTATGTGAGTATTGGCTGTTTACCATAAAATCAAAAATACCCGTTATATCGTTGTTAGCAGTATTGTCTACTCCCTCCATGGTTATAGGTCTGTATTCTTCATAAATTGATAGAGAATCACCATAATATTCAACATACTGTGTTTTAGCATTGAGTCTATAAAAGTTTCCAATAGATCCCGGATCTTTAAATTTCAATGTAACTAAAATATCTTTCAAGGCATTTCTCTCCGCTACATCCCAGCCTTCTCCATACTCACCTCCCGAATTACCATAATTCATAAAATCGCTATCATCAAATTCAATGATTTTTACAGTAGTATCCATAGATATAATCATGGACTGGTCGGGGATAGTAACCTTTGCTCTTACGCCGGGTAAATCGGTATCGGCAACAACCAATTCAACAGTATCAAGGATATTTGGATAAACCGTGCTTGTATAAATACCCCTATCTTGATATTGCATTTTACCTTTAGAAATGCCATTGATAAAAATTTCAATATCAGCATTCACTATATGGGTAGTTCCATATTCATTGCTTAAAAAGAATTTACTTTTAGAGAGATGTACTTTGATGGTTGAATCCGGACTGATTAATCCATTCAACACCATCATGGGTTGTACCGCTTCCCCTTTGAATTTTATTTCTTTTTCACAAGATATGATTGTAACTAATACAGCTATTAGCACAAGCATTATTGGATATTTTTTTACGATTTGCATACTTATTTTGTTGTTTTGCTTACCATTTATAATTATAACTGATAGAAGGTATGATAGGGAAAATAGAGATCTGTACAAATTTTTTGCTTTGCTCCATGTAGCCAAGAGAAGGATTCCAATTCCAGTCCTCTTTAGCCATGACTAAAAAAGGGTTATTGTTGTTATAAGCATTATAGATACTTATGTTCCAAGTACGGGTACCATATTTTTTCTTTTTATGGAAATTCATTCCTAAGTCTAAGCGGTGATATGGATTGAAACGGTAATTATTTCTTCCGCTTACATGACTTAGTTGATCATAATAACTAACAATATTTCCATAGTCATCATATTCAGGATCTTCCATGCCAACAAACTCTTGTAGGGGCAAGGTTCCGGTATTGCCGGTAGCAAATACCCAAGTTCCGGACAGATCAAACTTCTCACTGAATTTATGAGAAAGTACAATGCTTATATCATGCCGCCTATCGTATTTAGCGGGAAAAACCCTTCCGAAATTTAATTCTTGATTTGGGCGGTTGAACAAACGTTCAGACTTAGCCCATGTATAACCTATCCAGCCTGTTGTTTTTCCAAAAGATTTTTGTGCTAAAAATTCTAAGCCGTAAGCCCATCCACGACCCATAACTACTTTATCTTCCCAACCGGTAGAAGAACCGAGAAAGCTTGCCCCATCTTTATATTCAATTAAGTTGGACATAGATTTATAATATCCTTCAACAGATAAGTCAAGGGTGTTCAGTAAATTATAAAACACCCCAAGCGAATATTGATGTGCATGCATGGGTTCAATTCTTTTGGTTACCGGCACCCACAAGTCGGTTGGCAAACTCACAAAAGAATTGGAAAGCAAATGCACATGCTGACTCATAGCTGCATAACCGGCTTTAAAGGACAGATTGTTGTTGGCCAACACACGTGTACTTATTCTTGGTTGCAAAGATTGATAGGTTTTTTTCTCCACATTAAACAGACTATAATGCAGGCCCACATTGAATTTGATAGCATGATTGATGGTGATATCATCTTCAGCATAAAGGCTACTTTCATGTGAAAAAATATTTTTATCACCTATGAGGGTGTCAATTTTAATTTCAAGATCATTATCTTGATAACTTGAATTAAAAACCGAT
Source organism: uncultured Paludibacter sp. (assembly GCA_964414805.1). GTDB lineage: Bacteria > Bacteroidota > Bacteroidia > Bacteroidales > Paludibacteraceae > Paludibacter. The sequence goes on along the minus strand of CAYPYZ010000007.1, from coordinate 241 downwards.
ACACCCGGTCTGAAGGTGTGATAAGTGTGTTCTACACCAAATTTAACATCATGATTTGGATGTGGCAAGTAGTCAAAATCTAATTTAAAAGTAATGTCCTCTATCCCTGATTTATAACCTATATTAAAATCTATAGCCTCCATAGATGTAGAATCCGCTGTTCCTTCCATCCATTTCATTTCTGTTCCAACATTCATATCAAATCGATAGCGTGTGTAAGCCGCTGTGGAATTCATAAATA
>CAYPYZ010000006.1:0-27797 GCA_964414805.1 uncultured Paludibacter sp. | reverse complement strand
ATGACAGAGCTACCGGGTTAGGGAAGCTCCGTAAATTAGAAGGCAAAGATGCTGACTGGCAAAGAGGTTCGAACGAAAATTATAATCGCCTCGTCAGGCAATATATACCACAAAAGGTTGACTTTGATTGTATCCCAGAGGATTATATTAATTTTGTCGAAACACAACTCAATAATCGACCGAGAAAAAGATTCAATTACGAATCACCTATATTTATGTTTAATCAAAAAGTTGCATTTTCAACTTGAATGTTGCTTTGATAAAACTAAATAAAATAGAAATTATAAATGAATCCGCTCAGGCAATAAGGAATGAGGATTATTCAAATAAGTTGGTTGAGCGGAGTCGAAACCAACGGTGTGGAACAGAGAAATGTTGCCTTCGACTCCGCTCAGGCAACGTTGCAAGGTAATTACAACCATAAAAAAAAACCGCCCCATCACTATGATGAAGCGGTTTTTTGCTCTCCCTCTTGGACTTGAACCAAGGACCCTCTGATTAACAGTCAGATGCTCTAACCGACTGAGCTAAGGAAGAATTTTTAAAACGCATTTTTTTCAAATGCTCTGCAAAAGTAATAGGTTTTTCTGAATTATACAATATCTTTGTGCAAAATATCTTTAAAAAATTAAACTTCATACAATGAGAAAAGTGCTTGGAATGGGCAATGCGTTGACAGACATGTTATTAACTATGGAGAATGAAAAGGTGCTGCAACAGCTGAACTTACAAAGAGGGGGTATGCATTTGGTAAATATTGATGAAATTGACCTTTTGCATAGCTATGTTGATTTTTCAAAAGCTGTTAAAGCTGCCGGTGGCTCCGCTGCCAATACTGCATATGGAGTCAGTAAATTAGGCGGAAAAGCAAGCTTCTTTGGTAAAATTGCTCAGGATGATATAGGTAATTTCTTCTTGCAAGATATGCTTAAAAACCTTGTTAAGCCTTATTTGATTGTCGATGAGCATCAGACTTCAGGAAGTAGTAATATCTTAGTTTCTGAAGATGGTGAACGTACTATGTGTACTTATTTAGGCGTATCCGGCGATTTGAAAGCCAAGGATTTATCGCCTGAACTATTTCAAGAGCATGATATTTTTCATGTAGAAGGCTATTTGGTTCAAAATCATGAACTTATCCGTACAGCAGTGAAAATGGCTAAAGAAGCTGGTTGTATGGTGTCTATTGACTTGGCAAGTTTTAATGTCGTAGAAGAGCATTTGGAATTTCTACAATCTATAACGAAAGATTATGTGGATATAGTCTTTGCCAATGAGGAAGAAGCTTTTGCATTTACTCAAAAACATGCTTATGATGCGGCTGAAGCTATTGCGCAAATGGCAGATATCGCTATTGTGAAAATGGGTAGTAAGGGTTCTATTGTGCAACAAGGGAATCAAAACTTCTTGATACAGGCCTATACCGCCAATTGTATCGATACTACCGGTGCCGGAGATTTGTATGCTGCGGGGTTTTTATATGGACTGTCCATCAATCTGCCCTTGCAAGTTTGTGGGGAAATTGGTTCTTGGGTGGCATCGCAAGTGGTAGAGGTGATAGGGGCGAAAATGCCGGATGAAAGATGGGAGCATATCAAAAATCATGTGCAAACTATCATCGCTAATTCGTAAATTTTGTGTACTTTTAAGCCCTCAATTGCATATTAAATGATTTGCATACATGTCGTATATGGTTTAACTGGCTATCAGTGAATCAATTATTATAGTATTATATGAAACAGTATTTAGATTTACTTGATCGTGTTTTAAAAGAGGGGGTAAAAAAAGAAGATAGAACGGGTACAGGTACTATCGCGCTTTTTGGTCACCAAATGCGCTTTAATCTGGCTGATGGTTTTCCGGTGCTGACAACCAAAAAATTGCACTTAAGATCTATTATCCATGAGTTATTGTGGTTTTTACAAGGTGATACCAATGTGAAATACCTGCAAGATAATGGCGTTCGTATTTGGAATGAATGGGCTGATGAAGATGGTGATTTAGGTCATATCTACGGTTATCAATGGCGCTCGTGGCCGGATTATAATGGTGGACATATAGATCAAATTACAGAAGTTGTCAATACTATTAAAACAAATCCTGACTCTCGAAGAATCATTGTAAACTCTTGGAATGTAGCGGATTTACCGAATATGAATTTGCCTCCTTGTCATACCTTTTTTCAGTTTTATGTGGCTAATGGCAGATTGAGTCTACAACTTTATCAACGCAGTGCAGATATCTTCTTAGGCGTGCCTTTTAATATAGCTTCCTATGCTTTGTTATTGCAAATGATGGCACAGGTTACCGGTTTAGAAGCCGGTGATTTCGTGCATACTTTAGGTGATGCGCATATCTATAATAATCATTTAGAGCAAGTTAAATTACAATTAACCCGTACACCTAAAGCCCTGCCACGTATGCAGATTAATCCTGATGTGAAAGATATCTTTAGTTTTAAATTTGAGGATTTTGAACTGATTGATTACGAGGCAGATCCACATATAAAAGGGGAAGTTTCCGTTTGATTTGATGTATTATTTTTGTTTTGTCTAAAATAGTTGTAAGTTTGCCATTGCAAAAGTAAAAAACAATTATCGGTAAACTCCTGCTATTTTTGTGTAAATAGCGTGGGTTTCCTTAGTATTAATCTCAAATGTAACAAGATGCCAAAAGTTTCAATTGTTGCTGCGCTTGCAGATGATTATGCAATAGGATTTAAAGAAAAACTTCCTTGGTATTTACCGGCAGATTTGAAGTATTTTAAAGAGCTCACAACCGGCCATACCATTTTAATGGGTAAAAGAACATTTGAAAGCTTGCCCAATGGCCCCTTACCAAATCGCACGAATATAGTGCTTACCAGTATTATTTCGGAAGGAATCAATGAGGGGTATTTTGAAGCTGATTCTTTGGAGGATGCTTTCGAAATATCAGCCAGTGCTGAGCAGGTTTTTATCATTGGAGGAGCTTCTGTGTATAAACAAACTTTGGATATGGCTGATAGACTGTATCTTACATGGGTGCATGATGAGTTTAAAGCGGATGCTTATTTTCCGGAAATAGATTTTTCATTGTGGAAAGAAATAGACCGAAAAGATTATGAGGCTGATGAAAAAAATAAACATCCATACAGCTTTGTGGTCTATGAACGTATACGCGATTAGGCAAATTTCTTCATTGAAAACCAAACCTATTTATAGGAGGATTCTTTCAATTTTCCAATAAAGCCTTTTTCTGAAAAGAGGAAGGTTTTGTTGTTTTAATTTGAGTAAAATACTTATATTCATATCAAAATGATTATCTTTGTACGAAAATTTGAACAATAAGTTACTTTATGAGTTATTTGATAAAACCCATTCAATACACCCCACTTTTAAACTTACAGCAAACAGAAGTGGCCATCGCTAAAATTAAAGATTTTTTTCAAGCTAATTTAGCTGCGGAACTTCGTTTACGCCGGGTTACCGCTCCTTTATTTGTGCTTCGTGGCACCGGACTTAATGACGATTTGACCGGCATTGAAAGGGCAGTGAATTTTCCCATCAAAGATATGGGCGATGCCAAAGCGGAAGTTGTACATTCTTTAGCTAAATGGAAAAGAGTGACTTTAGCTGATTATGAAATTGAAAGTGGTTTTGGTATTTATACGGATATGAATGCCATACGTGCTGATGAAGAATTGGGAAATTTACATTCTTTGTATGTCGACCAGTGGGATTGGGAACGGGTGATGACGCAAGAGGAAAGGAATATAGACTTTTTGAAATCTATCGTGAAAAGGATATATGATACGGTTTTACGTACGGAATATTTGGTTTCTGAAAGTTTTCCAAGAATAAGACCCATTTTACCTGAAAAAATTCACTTTATTCATGCGGAAGAATTGCGTCAGCAATATCCAACGCTGAGTCCTAAGGAAAGGGAACACGAAATTGCAAAAAAATATGGTGCTGTTTTCATCATAGGGATAGGTGCAGATTTGTCAAATGGTGAAAAACATGATGGTCGTGCGCCCGACTATGACGATTGGACTACCCTTAGTGACAATGACTTACCGGGTTTAAACGGGGATATTCTCTTTTGGAATCCTATTTTAAATATGTCAGTCGAGATTTCCTCCATGGGTATAAGGGTGGATAAACAAGCCCTTTTGCGACAGCTTGAAATAACAAAACAGACTGAGCGTTTGGAGCTTTATTTCCATAAAAGACTGATAGAAGGTAGTTTACCGCTTTCAATTGGTGGTGGTATCGGACAATCACGCTTGTGTATGTTTTTCCTTAGAAAAGCACATATAGGTGAAATTCAAGCAAGTATATGGCCTGAGGAAATGCGTACTGCCTGCACTAAGGAAGGAATACACTTGATTTAAAGCAGCTGCTCAATTAATTATATCGAATATGCAAATAGATTTTGAAAAATTAGATGGCTTGGTTCCTGCTATTATACAGGATAATACTACCGCTAAAGTCTTGATGTTAGGCTTTATGAATCAAGAGGCTTACGAAAAAACAAAAACTACCGGTTTGGTTACTTTTTATAGTCGTACCAAACAGCGCTTGTGGACGAAAGGGGAGGAGAGTGGAAATTATTTAAACTTGGTCGATATATTGGTGGATTGCGACCAGGATACTTTATTGATAAAGGTAAATCCGGTCGGACCGGTTTGCCATAAAGGCACAGATACTTGTTGGGCAGAAACCAATCAGGATGATTTTTTCTTCCTCAATTATTTGCAACAATTTATTCAAAAGAGATTTAAAGAAATGCCGGAAGGTTCTTATACTACTTCTTTATTCCAAAAGGGTGTAAACCGCATGGCACAAAAAGTTGGAGAAGAGGCAGTTGAAACTGTTATAGAAGCAACCAATGGCACTGATAATGACTTCCTTTATGAAGCATCTGACCTTATCTATCATTTAATTGTTTTGCTTACCTCCAAAGGATATTCCTTGGATGATATAGGTAGAGAATTGAAAAAGAGACATACATGAAATCCAAAAGACTGATTAAATACGAAGATGTAGATATTTGTCAGCAGGAACTTACCATCTTGCGCAATATTAATTTAGAGTTTTTTCAAGGTGAATTTACTTATTTACTTGGAAAAGTAGGTAGTGGTAAAAGTACTTTCTTAAAATCTTTGTACAAGGAAGTGCCTATTACTAAAGGACATGCAGAAGTGCTTGAGTACGATCTCAATACTATTAAAACTAATCAAATTCCTTTGCTTAGGAGGAAGATAGGTATAGTTTTTCAAGATTTTCAATTATTGATAGATCGCACTGTACACGAAAACTTAGAGTTTATTTTGCGCTCTACGGGCTGGAAAGACAAGGATGCCATGTATGAGCAAATTCAATTGGTTTTGACACAAGTAGGTATTCCTAAAAAGGGATATAAGCGTCCGCATCAACTGTCTGGTGGTGAGCAGCAACGTGTGGCTATAGCTCGTGCTTTACTAAATTCTCCTGAAATTATTTTGGCGGATGAACCTACGGGTCACTTAGATCCGGATACCGGTCGCGATTTGATGGAATTGCTTTACAGCATTCGTTTATCCGGTACTGCCATCATTGTAGCAACCCATAATTATAGCTGGATAGATATGTATCCCGGAAGGATAATACTTGTGGAAGATGGCAATATCTCGGATGCAGATGCTTCAGCAATTAATACGCTTTAGCGAAGACAACCCTTTGTGCAGAAGGTTTTCCTGTTACCATACAAACTCCCGGTGTTTTATCGCCCTCTAAAGGTATACAGCGTATAGTGGCTTTGGTTTCTTCCTTGATTTGCTCTTCGGTTTCAGGTGTACCGTCCCAATGACAAAGTAATAATCCACCCTTTTCAATTTCCACTTTAAACTCTTCATAGGAGTCAATATTTCTCATAGAACTTTGTTGGAAATCCAATGCTTTTTGATAGATATTGGCTTGAATTTCATCCAATAAGTTTTGGATATATTCTTCTACGCCCTCTAATGCAATAGTTTCTTTTGTCAATGTGTCTCTTCGAGCAATTTCGATGGTGCCATTTTCCAAATCTCGTCCACCCATAGCTAATCTTACAGGCACTCCTTTTAGTTCATATTCAGCGAATTTCCAACCCGGTTTCTTATTGTCATCATCATCATATTTTACACTGATGCCCAAAGATTTAAGCTTCTTAATAATCTCATCTACCTTAGCAGATATGGCTGTCAATTGTTCTTCATTTCTGTAAATAGGAACGATAACTACCTGATAAGGAGCTAATTTTGGAGGTAATACCAAACCATTATCATCGGAGTGAGTCATGATAAGCGCACCCATCAAACGTGTAGAAACGCCCCAAGAGCTTGCCCATACATAATCCAATTGATTGGATTTATCTAAGAAAGTCACATCAAATGCCTTGGCAAAATTTTGTCCTAAGAAATGCGAAGTTCCCGCTTGCAAAGCCTTACCATCTTGCATCAAAGCCTCAATGCTAAAGGTTTCTAATGCTCCTGCAAATCTTTCACTGGCTGATTTAACGCCTTTCACGACAGGCATAGCCATGAAATTTTCAGCAAAATCTGCATATACATTCATCATTTGAATGGACTCTGCCATGGCTTCTTCCTTGGTAGCATGTGCTGTATGACCTTCTTGCCATAAAAATTCGGCAGTGCGCAAGAATAATCGTGTACGCATTTCCCAACGAACCACATTCGCCCATTGATTAATCAAGATAGGCAAATCGCGATAAGATTGTATCCAGTTTTTATAAGTATTCCAAATAATGGTTTCGGAAGTAGGGCGAACGATTAATTCCTCCTCTAATTTAGCTTCCGGATCGACTATCAAGCCCTTGCCATCCTTGCTGTTTTTCAAGCGGTAATGGGTAACTACCGCACATTCTTTTGCAAATCCTTCTACATGGTCGGCTTCCTTACTTAAAAATGATTTAGGTATAAAGAGAGGGAAATAAGCATTAACATGGCCGGTTTCTTTAAACATATGATCCAATGCTGCCTGCATTTTTTCCCAAATAGCATAACCATAAGGTTTAATAACCATGGAGCCACGCACAGCAGAGTTCTCAGCTAAATCAGCTTTGATAACCAAATCATTATACCATTGTGAATAATTCTCACTTCTTGAAGTCAGTTCCTTAATTACTTTTGCCATGTAGTCAATCTATCTAAATAATATTTATAAAAAACGCTGCAAAGATAGCAAAAATCAATGAATATTAAATGCTTGTTTGATCTTGTCAACCATATCCAATTTTTCCCAAGTAAATAACTCTACCTCTTTTTCAATCAGTTTTCCTGAATAGGTTTTGAAGGTTTTATTGATTGTTTGTGGTGTTCTGCCAACATGTCCATAAGCAGCAGTTTCCTTGTAAATAGGATTACGCAGTTTCAACCTTTCCTCTATGGCTTTCGGACGCATATCAAAGAGCTTGTCGATAGTTGCTGCAATTGCTTCATCAGATAAATTTAAGTTGCTTGTACCATAAGTGTTGATATACAAATTCATAGGTTTAGCCACACCTATTGCGTAAGCAACTTGTACCAAAACTTCATCAGCTACACCGGCTGCCACCATGTTTTTAGCGATATGACGTGCAGCATAAGCAGCAGATCTATCAACCTTAGAGGGATCTTTTCCTGAAAATGCACCGCCTCCATGAGCACCTTTACCACCATAAGTATCTACGATTATTTTGCGACCGGTAAGGCCTGTGTCACCGTGTGGACCACCAATTACAAATTTCCCGGTAGGGTTAACATGCAGTATATATTCATCCTGAATCAAGGCATCGAAATCATCCGAAAGCTTTTTAACTCTGGGGATTAGGATATTTTGAACATCCTCCTTAATTTGAGCAAGCATGGACAAATCGGCTTGTGCTTGTGTGGTATTAGCATCAGCTTGAATAAAATCGTCATGCTGCGTAGAAACCACTATGGTATGTACGCGCTTGGGTTCATTGTCATCGCCGTATTCCACAGTCACTTGCGATTTAGAATCGGGTCGTAGATAAGTCATGACTTTGCCTTCTCGGCGAATAGCTGCCAATTCCTTGACTAAAATATGAGAAAGATCCAATGCAAAAGGTAAAAATGTATGAGTTTCATTGCATGCATAGCCAAACATCATCCCTTGATCACCCGCACCTTGCTCCTCTGGATTTTCACGTACTACACCGCGATTGATATCACCGGATTGTTCATGAATAGCAGATAAAATACCGCAAGAATCACCATCAAATTTGTATTCACTTTTGGTATAACCAATTTCATTGATAACACCACGTACAATTTCTTGAAAATCCACATAAGCGGAAGTATTGATTTCACCGGCAATGACTACTTGTCCGGTAGTTACTAAAGTCTCACAAGCCACTTTAGAGTTGGGGTCTTGCGCAATTAAATTATCTAAAATTGCATCTGAAATTTGGTCGGAAACTTTATCTGGATGTCCTTCGGAAACGGACTCAGAAGAAAATAAATAAGCCATAATATATATGCTTTAAAACGATTAATAATAGTCAAAGATTCCATATAGATAGAATCCGAATGAATAATTATGTAACAAAGGGAAAGATGAAAAATGTTTGAAAGGAAAGAAAAAAGGCAAGACAAATTATTTTAGCATTTTTTCCTGTGGTTGCAAGCAATTCAAATCTTTCCACGCTGTTTATTGGTTGCAAAGGTAATAAAAAACTAACAAACTCAACCTGTTTATTGTTTATTTTTCATGAATTGTTTAATTGAAGAAAATCATGTAAATTTGCGTTTAATTTTTTACTCAATATTTTATGAAAAGAATAATTTCATTAGGATTTATAGTTGTATTGACAACTTTATTGATAAGTTCTTGCAAATCAAAACAATTAGTGACAGAAATTCAGAGTGCCCATGAGCCTGCTGCTCCTGCGCCGGTTAATCCGGAACCTTCATATGTGCAAGAGCCGCAATTAGAATTTCCTATCCAAGTTGAAGCTGAGCCTGTTAAAGAGCAGGAACAAGTACGTGAAGAGTCTTTTAAATTAGCATCAGGTGAGACGAATAGTGCTGCTTTAAGGAAAAAATATCATGTGCAAGTTGGTGCTTTTAGGATACATAACAATGCTAAAGCCTTGCGTGATAAATTGGAAAAAGAAGGTAATAATCCTGTTTTGGTTGAAAATGAGCAAGGTATGTTGCGGGTTATCATTGCTTCTTATGATGAATACAGACCGGCACGTGATAAAATTAAGCAAGTGCAACCTACTTTCCCGGATGCTTGGATATTAGTTCAATCGAAGAAATGAACACATTGATTTACATACTCATAGCATTGATTTCAGCCAGTGTGGGCAGTGTTATGTTGAGCGGAAGTTTACTTATGTTGAAACAAAGCCGCTTAGAGAAGTTATCCGGTTATCTGCTTTGTTTAGCAGGAGGAACGCTAATAGGTTCTGCTTTAATGGGTCTGATACCGGAGGCTATGGAAAGATTGCCTATAAAAGAGACCTTGATTTGGGTGATGTTTGGCGTTCTGTTCTTTTTCCTATTAGAGAAATTTATCCTTTGGCGTATGTGTCGTGACGAACAATGTGAACGTCAAATTCATGCTGCCGGTCCCATGATTATTATTGGTGATGCTGTGCATAATGCCATCGATGGGGTAGTGATAGCAGCTTCTTTTATGATTTCTGTTGAGATAGGGATTTTTGTTACTTTATCCGTTGTCTTACATGAAATTCCTCAAGAATTAGGTGATTTTGGCATTTTAATAAAAAGTGGTTATACCAAAAAACAAGCACTTTTCTATAATTTATTATCATCTACCAGTGCTATTGTTGCAGGTGTTGCAACCTATTTCCTTTTAGAACAAATGGAGAATGTCATTCCTTATGCACTATCTTTAGCAGCTGCCAGTTTTTTATATATAGCTTTGGCTGATTTAATTCCTGAAATGCATAAGGAGACTAAGGCAAAAGAGTCTATCGTACAGTTTTTACTGATAATACTTGGTGTGGCAGTTATCTTTTTTTCAGTGCATTCTCATGCGCATTAAGGTTTACAATTTAATATGGAACTACATAAAATTAAAACAGAATGGAAAGGCGGTTTGGCCTTCGATACAGAGTTAGGTAGCCATACGCTCCGTATGGATGCTCCAGAATCTATTGGTGGAACGGATACAGGTCCCGGTCCTAAGAAGTTGATGTTGACTGCTCTCAGTGGTTGCACAGGCATGGATGTCGCATTGATACTCAAGAAGATGCGTGTGGAATATGAGAAAATGGATATAGAAGTGGAGGCTGAGCTTACTACATTACACCCTAAGCATTATACTAAAATGCATGTAATTTATACCTTTTACGGTAAAGATCTTCCTGTTGAAAAATTGGAAAAAGCTGTTAGACTTTCAGAAGATACATATTGTGGGGTAAGGGCAGTGTATGCTAAAACGATGGAAATGAGCTCTGAAGTTAGGGTAATAGAGCTGTAAAGCTGTTTCAAATAAGAAATTTTATTAAGAATTCTTCCTAACAAAATCACGATCTTTGTGCAATTGTTTTATCAATGCTTCTATTGATTCAAATTTTTGCTCATCACGTATCTTTTTCAAGAATTTCACTTGCAAAACATCATGATATATATCTTGATTGAAATCTAAGATATGTACTTCTATGCTGATATGGTTGCTGTTATCAATAGTTGGCCGTTTGCCGATATTCATCATTCCTCTGTAAGACTGATTTTTCCAAAGAATATCAACCATATATACACCCAAAGCGGGAATGATTTTATGGGGGTCCAAGACTTGTAAATTAGCTGTTGGAAAACCGATTTTTCTTCCGACTTTATAACCGCTGATTACCTTTCCTGAAAAGGAATAGGGGTAAGTCAATAAAACATTGGCAGTATTGATATCGCCTACGGCAAGGGCTTTACGTATGGTAGTAGAACTGATTTGGTGGTAGTTAGCAGTTTCCCAACGCTTGGCTTGTTGCACTTCCATACCTACTGCTTTTCCGTAATTGACGTATTCCGGGAAAGCATCTGTCCTGTTTTTTCCAAAACGATGATCGTGTCCAACTAATAAAAACGATACTTTATACTGTTGAAATAGCATCGTTTGTATAAACGATTCCGCAGTTAAATCGGCTACCGCTTGCGTGAAATCCAAAGCAATCACTTCATCTACACCTGTTTGTTTCAATAATGTTATTTTCTCCTCCAAAGTAGCAATCCATTGCGGCTCAAATGAAGGATTAAAAAGGCTTTGCGGATGATTTGCAAAGGTGATGATGAGGGTTTTAAGACCTCTGGCAGAAGCTGCTTGTTTGAGTTCCTCAATTAGAAATCTATGTCCTGCATGCACACCATCAAACAAACCCACAGTCGCAGCATAGCGAATCTCTGTGCTGTTGGATTTATTGGATTGTATAGGAGTGATATGCTTCATTGACAGGCTGTTTATGAACTGTTTACGTAGTTATTTACGTAGTTGTTTTTACGAGCTTTATACAAAAAAGGGATTGCCCAATATGAAACAATCCCTTTTGAATGTGGGCCCAACTGGACTTGAACCAGTGACCCCCTGATTATGAGTCAGGTGCTACTAACCGACTGAGCTATGGGCCCTTGTTTGTAGATTTATATGCTAAATCTGCAAAGCGACTGCAAAAATAGTCAATTTTGAGAAATCTGCAAACTGAAATAGGAAATATTTACTTAAAATCTGCTATTCATTTAGTGCAATAGTGCAAATCAACAATTTTGTGATTTTGCACGGTGCAAAAGAACAAAACTATTTGATTACCTTTGTGTGATTTTAAAAAGCTATACCATCGATATATGAACTTGATTAAAGCAATATATAAGCGAATATTATCTGAAAAATTAAGAATACAGATTATTGAGTTTTTTCGTCTTATGAAAGCGCCTTTGTATTATGGTGATAATTTCTACTGCAATGTATGCGATAAGTCATTTAAGCAGTTTTTCCCTAAAGGGAATTTTCCACGATCTAATGCGCAATGCCCATACTGCTCGTCCTTAGAGCGAACCAGGGTGTTGGATTTATATCTTGCAAAGGAATTAGACTTGTATAATCAATCCAATATCAGTGTTTTACATTTTGCACCGGAAAGTGGTTTGTTCAAAAAAATCAATAAAATTAAGCAAATCAATTATATAGATGGGGATATTAATCCGGCTTATGCACGCTATAAAATTGATATTACCGACATTCCTTATCCGGATAATAGCTTCGATTATATTATTTGTTCACATGTTTTGGGACATGTCCCTGATGAAAACCAAGCAATTAGAGAACTCTATCGAGTTGCTAAGTCCGATGCGGAGGTCTTGGTTTTAAGTCTGTTAAGTGCTTGTGAATTGACTAATGAAGATGCAAGTTTGACCAAACCCGCTGATAGATTGCAAGTATATGGGGAAGCTGATTTATGCAGATTGCATGGTAATGATTTCTCAAATCGTTTGAGAGCAGGAGGTTTTAAAGTGGATGAAATCGACTATAGATTGAATTTTTCTTCCGAAATTCAACAAAAATACTCCTTAGGGGATGGTAGGAGAGAGAAGATTTTTAGATGTGTGAAGTCCTGATTGATAGGGCAATTCAACTTCTTTCAATGATGTGTTTGTTCATAAACATTTTGATAATATACAGTGCATAAGCTTTTTTGATTATTTGAGAGGCCGACTTACTGTTTTTAATCTCCATGGGAATGCGTTGGAAATTAGTCGCTATACTGTCTAATTTTAAATTGGCTGTCCCGAACGTTAAATCCACTTCCTGTCTAATTTTTTCAAAAAAAGATTGTCCGATATCAAAATCCGTATAAGGAAATGAAAACAGCTTTTCAGTAATTTGAAAATTATCATGCAAAAATTGCATAGAATCTATCACCTGCTCAACTTGTTGATCTTCACTTAAATCAGGGAAATAAGGATGTGAAACTGAATGTGCTCCAATTGAAAATCCTTGTTTGATTAGGTTTTGTATTTGATTTGTAGTGAGATAAGGTTGGTGAGTTTTTAAGTAGTCATCAAAGCTCACTTCAAGTATGTTGGCAATATCGTCTAATATTGACTGGTTTTTATCACTAATCTTTAATAAATCATGGGCGAACTGATAGCTTAATGAATGTTTGATGAATAGTTGTTGAATGCTATTTTGTTGTGCTTTTGTCAAAGGTTTGTATGCAATAGTTTCTATTAAAATAGAGGCTTTCATACGGAAAAACATAGCCTTATTATCTATAAATCCCGTATTTACAAAGCAAGTGGCAGGAATCCCTTTTCTTAAAAGTATAGGAGCAACTACATCATGAAACTCTCGTAAACCATCATCGAAAGTGAGATAGAACATTTTCTCTTTTCTAAGAGATGGATCTTCAATGCAATTTAATAAAAATGGATAAGAGCTTGGTTTGTAGTGTTTTAATAAGAAGTCCAAATCTGCTTCAAATCTTTGAGTTGAGACAACAGGATATAAATGTTTGATATGTATTAAATCTTGATTAGATACGACATGATAAAATGGCAATACCAAACCTTGTTTGGATAGTTTTATCAGTCTATCCATACGCCAACAGTTTGCAAATAATCCTATTAAGTCTTTTATCATTGAAAATTTTGCTTGACAATTTTGCTTAAAAATGCTGCTTTGGACGTGTAAAAGTACTAAACAATTTTGAAAATGCATTATTTATACCTTTTGTCCTATGCAAAACATCAATTTTACCTTTTACCCCTATTTTTCTTGATAAATAGTTTGAGTGGTAAAATAGTTTTAATTAATTTCGCAAGCAGTATCTAATGAGTAAATTAGGTATTACTATTTTGTATAAGATTATGAATTATGTTGACAAGGATTTTCATTATTTAAACCAAGAAGATATTAGCAAACTTCTTAAACCCAGACCTAAGGTGTCTCATAAGGGGACCTTTGGACATATGGCATTGATAGCAGGGAGTAGGGGAATGGCAGGGGCAGCAGTGCTTGCAGCCAAAGCGGCTATACGTACCGGTTTGGGGTTGTTGACTGTGTATGGACCAGAGTGCAATAGGGTGATTTTACAGATTTCCATTCCGGAAGCTATGTATAAAGATAATAGTCTATATACCAATATATTATTTGCTGAAGATCTCATAAAATATAGTGCTTTGGCTATAGGTCCGGGTTTGGGAACAGACGAATTAGCAACCAATATGCTTGCTGAAGTTCTAGATCCATTGTCACAAGCTATTGTCTTAGATGCAGATGCGCTAAATATTCTATCTGGAAACAAGAAACTCTTAGATAAACTCCCTCGAAATGCCATTTTAACACCCCACCCAAAAGAATTTCAAAGATTGATAGGGGAAGTACCTAATGATACTTTAGATGCTATCGATAAAGCCAGAATCTTTACAAATAAATATCAAGTGATTATTGTTTTAAAAGGAGCAAATACCCAAATAATTTTCCCGGATGGAAGGGTGTATATCAATAGTACAGGCAATACGGGTTTAGCTACCGGTGGTTCGGGCGATGTGCTGACAGGAATGATAGGTTCTTTATTAGCGCAAGGGTATAAAGCTGAAAATGCTGCATTGGTAGGTGTTTATTTACATGGCTTAGCTGCTGATTTAGCGTTGGAAACAGAATCAGAAGAATCTATGCAGGCTTCAGATATTATTAATTATTTGGGAAGAGCTTTTAAACGGTTGAAAATTTGATAGAATTATTGAGAGTATTGTCGATGATTTTCCTGATGATAATTCTATAAAGCGATGCTATAGTATTTCCAATCATCCTTAGAATTTCAATACTATTTATATCTTGATATAAAACAAATAGGGCTGTTTTGATTTAAAAAACAGCCCTAATCGTATAGTTACTTGTTAGCTAATTAAGCAAGCCATGCAGTGTACATCCAGACCAATTTTTCTTGGTTTCTGATATAGTCACTCATTAATGCAGATGTTCCTTCATCATCTACTTCACCTGCTAAATCCATAGTAGCTCTTTGAGCAGCGATTAGGAAAGAAAGACCTTCCAATACATTTTCAACAGATTCTTTAGCACCTGTGATATAGCCTGATTCTTTAAGTTTAGCTGTCTTGGCATATACGCTTAAGTTATGCGCTGGAACACCGGCTAAAGTTAGAATTCTTTCAGCAATTTCATCAATTTGATCACCAACTACGTCATATAGCTCTTCAAATTTTTCGTGTAAACCAAAGAAATGTTTTCCCTGAATATTCCAATGCAAACCACGAAGATTAGCATAAAATACGTGATAATCAGCTAATAACTGTTGTAAACTATCTACTACTTTTTTTGATGCATTAGCATCTAATCCGATATAATCTAATGTTTTCATAAAAATTTATATTTAAAAACCGTTAATAATTCAATTTCCAGATTTCATTTCCAGTGAGATGCAAATATACAATATTCAGATTATATATACAAACAGATTATGTATATGTACTTATAGATACAATGCATATTAGTTGTAAGCTAATGGTGTTTATTTGTGTTTGTTTTCGAGCGATAAACTATACATTAGGAATTTTTTGTTAATTCCTGAGCTTTGATTACTTTTGCATGCGTTAATCTAGTCGATTAAAAACTTACAATTCGTAATAATATTAAAAGTTTAAACAATAAATTGTATGAAGAAAATTATTTTAAGTCTGGCTACTGTGTTTTGCTTGTCTGCTCTTGCTTTTGGACAAGTGACAGAAGGTGAGAAAAGTCTTCGTGAACAATCTGCAAAAAAAGATGAAGGTTGGACGAAAGGAGCCGTGTTTGGTTTGAATTTGACTCAAACGTCTTTGACAAATTGGGCTGCCGGTGGACAAAACTCATTTGGTGTTAATGGTTTAGCAAGTCTACATGCTAATTATGCAAAAGACAAAATTTCTTGGGATAATACTTTGGATGTTGGTTATGGAATTTTACAACAAGGTCAGAATACGCCTTTTATGAAAACTGACGACCGCTTTGATTTGATGTCCAAATTTGGACGTAAAGCTACAGAGAAATGGTATTATGCTGCTTTATTGAATTTTAAAACGCAAATGACTGAAGGTTTGGATTATACTGCAACACCCAATAAAAAAATATCTAATCTTTTAGCACCGGCCTATGTGTTGGGCGCTATTGGTGCTGATTATAAACCTGATAAGCATTTCAGTGCTTTCATTGCTCCTATTACCGCGAAGATGACTATTGTTAATGATACTATGTTATCTAATAGAGGTGCATTTGGAGTAAAAGAAGGAAAAGTATTGAAGTCAGAATTAGGAGGTTATGTGCGTGCAGTTTATACTAAAAGTGATTTCACACAAGAACTTTTGAAAAATGTATCACTTACTTCTAAATTAGATTTGTTTTCTAATTACCTATACAGACCACAAGATATAGACGTAAGCTGGGAGAATATTATTGCTTTCCAAATCAATAAATATATTTCTGTTAACTTGAATACGCATTTGATTTATGATGCTGATATTAAGTTTGATAGATTTAATAGTGATGGATCAGCTCTTTTAGATGATAATGGAGTTCCAGTAAAGAAAGCTTTAGTTCAGTTTAAAGAGATTTTAGGTGTAGGTTTTATGTATAGATTCTAAATGAAGTCATCTAAACTGCCATTCTGACTTGTTTAAATTTTGAAAAATGACATATTGTCATTGATTAATTAGCTTTTTTCATTAAATGCCGTTGTTTTCGCAACGGCATTTTTATTGACTAATGGGTGGTCGAAAGAAAAAATAAATGTTTAATTAATTATATAGGAGGAAAAATTATGTCATTAGTAAGATTCTCAAGGAGTTATCCATCGTTATTAGATCGTTTTTTTGAAAATGATTATTTTAATTGGTCACAGCAAAATCATTCGCCATCGAATGCAACTTTACCTGCTGTGAATGTGAAAGAAACCGATGAAAGCTTTGAAATTGAATTAGCTGTCCCCGGATTTAAGAAAGAAGATTTCAAAATTGAAGTAAATCACAATTTGCTTACTATTTCATCTGAAAAGCAAGAAGAAAAAGAAACAAAAGAAGATGAATGCTATACTTGTAGAGAGTTTAGTTATCAATCATTTAGCCGTTCCTTTACTTTGCCGGAAAGCGTAGATAATGATAATATCAACGCAAAATACGATGCAGGAATTTTGAAAATTAGCATAGCTAAGAAACAAATTGAGCAGGCTAAACCTAATCGTTTGATTGATATTAAGTAAAGGTAGTTTACACATTGATTAGTAGCGGAGATTATCGAAAGATATCTCCGCTATTTTTATGCTATCACTTTATCTGCTTTTATTGCAAAAATGAGTTGTTTTATATATTTATTGGATTACTAACTTAATACTCTTCAATAAACTCATACTCAAGCTGTTCTCTGTTATTTTCTAAGAAAACTGTCAAAAGGAATTTGTTTTCATTTATTGGGTCAATAGCAGTTTGCTTTTCAATAGTTTTACGATTTAATTGATGCTTTTCCAAGAAGTCCTTATCTTGTCCAATCAAATACAGCAGCTTTTTACGTTTTGCCTTACCTAATTCATCTTGCCAAAAACCATGTGGACGGCGATTGAAGTTCGAGTAATAATCTTCACGAAGTATTTCAAATATTTGGATGTCTTTAGATAATAGAAATTGATTTAGAAATCTGAATAAATCTTCCAATTGGTAGGCAAATTTTGGAAAATCCTGATATTTATAGAACTGCCCAAACTCATCAAAAAAATCAAAATACCTATTATCATATTCATTATTAAATAGATAATGCATACTTAATTGAAAACGTCCCGTATTCCAATATTTATCTACTATAAACTCAGCATCACGGATTTGATTTAATTCTTCACGACTAATATCATTATTTGCTATGATCTCATAGGGTGCTTCTTTTTCATAAATAAGTCCATACAATTCAGCATTCTTCCTCAAGTTAGTGCCACGCAATAGTTTCAAAAATCCCAGTTGAAATTCTTTAGCTTTAAGGGCAAACACATCATTGAAGGATTTCTTAAATCTTTCAAAATTCTCATAGGGAAGCCCGGCTATTAAATCTACATGTAAGTCTATCTTCTCGATAGCCATTAAAGCTTTGATGTTGTGCGACAATAGTTCAAAATTTTGTCTTCTTTTAATAGCAATATTAGTAGGTTCGTGGGTAGATTGAATGCCAATTTCAAAACGGAAATAATTTTCAGGAACAGATTCACTTAAGTAAGTTATCATGGCATCATCCATCAAATCAGCATAAATTTCAAATTGAATACTAAGATTTTCCCTATGATGTTGAATCAGAAAGTCATATATAAAATAAGTGTGTTTTTTATTGAGATTGAAAGTCCTATCTAAAAACTTTATTTGTTTGACATCACTTGCCAATAAATAACTCAAATTTTCAGCAATATATGCTTGAGGAAAATAACGTACTCCCTTTTCTAAAGAAGAAAGGCAGTATTGGCAATGATAGGGACAGCCGCGAGAACTTTCAAAATAGCTTAAGCGATTTTTTCTTTCAGTAATATCTTCCTCTAATTGATATGGAGAAGGGTATTTAATTAACTCATCTATAGATGCTTGAGCTATGTGTTTACTTATGTAATGCTTGCTAGATACGGCATCAATCCTGATGTTTTCCCTGTTCTCTTGAATAGCTTGTAGTAATTCTCCCAAAACAAATTCACCCTCACCGCTAACCACATAATCTACTTGCCAGTGATCTATAAAATACGCTGGTTCATAGCTAACTTCCGGTCCACCCAAAATGATAATAAGCTCTGGATTTAATGCTTTAAGTTTATGAACCAAAATTTCAGTTTGTTTTACATTCCATATTGATACACTGATACCTACAATATCATATTTATCTTTAATAATATCAGATGCTATTGAATGAATATTTTCTTTGATTGTATATTCACGAAAATTCAGGTGAAATTTTTCTCGATTCACAACATAAAGCCATCTTAAAGCTAAGGATGTATGAATATATTTTGCATTGAGGGTAATCAATAGGGTTTTCATAAAAATATACTTGAATTTTTATATTGGATTGTATGTAAAATCATACATTAATTTTGAATTTAGGGTAGAACTTAGCTGACTTTTTAAATATTTAGACAAAGGTAAAACATAAAAACTAATTTTAAAATGGCCAAAACACTCTCGTAAATTTTATGAAATGTATATTTTTATTATATATATTCAGTTCAAGGTATGCAAAAGGTAAAAAGTAAAATTAATTACACTTTTTTACCTTTTGCATACCTATTTAAATTTATTGATAGTATTTTTGTCGATGAAATTTCAATATGAAATTAAATTCACATTTTGTTTAACTTTAGCTCTATTTTAAAAAGCTATCAATTTATCATTTTTTCAGAAAGGAGGTTTACTATGGGTCCATAAATTTAATTTTAAATCTGTTTACGTTTACTTATTTATTAAATTATTTAACCTTTAACAATTATGAATATGAAAAAAATATTTGTGTCTTTATTAGTTTTTACAATTTTATTCACTTCATGTGAGAAGAAAGAGAGTGTACAAGATAACTCAAATGCTTTACAAGAGATTAAAGCAGTTTCCAAAATAATGTCTGCTCAACATGATGCAGTGGTATTAGAGATGATCGAAGCCTTTGATGAGCTTGATATCAACGATGCTTTCCGTGGTGAAGAGAATGATTTTGCGGTGATGATGGAGCGAGTTGTTGATGTTATCAATGATGTTACAGGCATACAAGCGCAGGTGCTAAATAAGGATATTAGCGTATCTGAGATGAAAAGAATTGCGGGCAGCAATGCAGCGACTTACGATTTTGACCAAGAGGAGATTAGTCTCGCAGCTTATACTTCTTCATTCGATTTAGAACCTTATTTTGATGCAATAGATGTGATTGTCAATGATGTATCCATAGAGCTTGAAGATAAAATTGAACAAATCAATTATTATCAAAATAAAATTCTTTCTGATGCATCAATACAAGTAGAAGAGATTGAACAGTTTATGAATACGACTGAAGTTTTAAAAGGCTCTTTGTCTTTATGGAACGATAAAGCTATTGATAATATAGCTCGTGTTTCAAATAGTGGTGCTATGTATGCGAGTGATTTGACAAAATTATCGTTTTTTAAAAAATTAGCTTTTGTGGCTGCTGCTGATGCAGTAGGTGCTGTTGTAGGCTCTTTTTTAGGTGGAATTATCACTGTAAGCGGGGTGCCTATTTATGTACCAGCCGGACCACAAGGGGCTGTAGCCGGATTAGCAGCTTTGTCCTTTATAGCTTCTAAAATGGTAGGATGGTAATATCCTGAATTTTAAATGAAAATTTATCTGTTTGTTTGATTTGTCATGGGTGCTCACCTGAAAAATGTAAGGTGTTGCAGTTTAAGGTGAGCACCCATTTAACTAAATAAAGATTTACTAATCAAATTATAATTAACAGAAAGCAATGAACATTTGAATCGTCCTGTTTATACGTAGGGCATAAGAGTGAAAATTGCAATTTACGTAACATTTAATTTTTAATGAAATGAAAAAAACAGTTTTTGCATGGATTTTTTTAATGGTGTGTACGCTATCTTTTGCACAGTCTACACCAAAATTTGCAGTTGGAATTAGTACAGATTTTTTATCTCTACCACTGACTAAAAGCAGTTTATTAACACAACCAACGGATGTTTATGTCGCCTTCCTACCCACAAAAAATTTAGGTTTGATGCTTGGCTACGATGCCATGTTATCACTTGATCCTAACACTCCCAATTATGATCAGTTTGGTGGAATTATGTTAGGTGCCGGTTACACAGTGTGGAGAGATAAAAGTGGTTATTTCTCAAATGAAATAACTGCTTCTGCTACCAATGCCTTAGATGATTTTGCATCTTTTAAAAATTATCATGCTAACTTAGGAATGCGCTTCAAATTCATGGATGCTTTCTTCCTTGGTACCGGCTTAAGATGGACTCAAAATGAATCTAACGTGTTTAGCGTAAGTCCGGTAAATAGTTTGAATTTATATTTTCAACTTGGTGTACAGTTTTATATAGGGAAAAATCCTCTACTAACGAAGACCAAGTAAAATACGTGGGTTTTATACGTTAATTGTTAACTCTAAATCTAAATCGTTAACCTTAAATCTAACCTCAATCCGCATTATTCAGTTATAAGAAATTTTCCAGGACTAAATTTAACAGCCTTAATCTAATACAATTTCTTTATGAGTAGTGCGGATTGATAACTATTTAGGAGCAGTCCGATATAGATATATGCCAATAATCAAGAAGAGTATATTGGGTAACCATACGGCCAACAATGGCGACATGGTTCCGCTCACAGAAAAGGATGTTGACATGGTTGAAAATAGGATGTATATAGAACTTAAAGCTAAGCCAATACCTAAATGTAAGCCTATACCACCGCGCACTTTTCTTGATGCTAATGATACACCCATAAGGGTCATGATAAATGCAGCTAAAGGCATAGAATATCTTTTATAATACTCATCCTCGAAAGCTTGTGTATTACCAACACCCCTGTTTTTTATCCGTGTTAAATGTTCCTTTAATTCTGTGTTGTTAAGTTGTGCACTTTCTTTAGAGGTAATAAAAAATTCTTCCGGTTGCACCATGATGGTAGTATCCATTGATTCACCTCTCTGAATGCGTTCGTGCATACCATCAAAATCTCTCAATAAGTAATCGGAAATTTTCCAGTTGTATAATGAATCCCAAGTCAGACTCTCAGCTGTTAATCGCGAAGTCAAAATTTTGTCATCAAATTTCTCTAAGGAGAATCTATGACCTTTATTTTGAGATTTTTCAAAACGCTCAATATATAATATGACGCCGGGCTCAATCTCCATCTGAATATTGCGAACATAGGTAGTTTTGAATTTCTTAATATAGTCATTCTCAAAAGTTAGCAGTTTTTCATTAGAACTTGGTATGACGTAACCCCCTAAGAAAAAGGACATAATACAAATTAATGTAGCGGAAATGAAATAAGGTCGCATAATTCTTTTGAAACTGATGCCTGTAGCTAACATAGCAATGATTTCGGTATTAGATGCCATGCGAGAAGTGAAGAATATCACGGAAATAAAGGTAAACAACGGTGTAAACATATTCATGTAGAAAGGAATAAAGTTTAGATAATAATCGAAGATAATGGCATTTACAGGTGCATTATTATCAAAAAACTCATCCAATTTCTCTGTTAAATCGAATATCACTGCTATGCTCAATATCAAGACAATAGAGAAAAAGAAAGTACCGAGAAACTTTTTGATAATATAAGTGTCTATCTTCTTTAATCCTAAAATTTGATAATTGAAACGCATGAAATTACCGAAGTTTAAGTGCTTTTATGCCTCTAAGTTTAAGTAAAATTTTTCCGGAAAACGAGCATGAATATCCTTGTAGAAGTTTTGAATATATTTTAAATCAGCTTTCATATCTCCCGTAGGTTGAAAAATTTCTGTCATACCCATTTCCTTCTTTTTATAATCAAAATAAGCCAATTGAATAGGTACATCAGCCTTGAGAGCAATATGATAAAATCCCATTTTCCATCTTTTTACCAAACTTCGTGTGCCTTCCGGAGTAATGGCGATATGGAATCTCTCAGAATTTTTGAATTTCTCAGCTACCTGATCCGTTACAGAAGTTTTTTTACTACGATCAACCGGAACACCACCCATGGCATTCAAAAAATATTTGAAAGGGAAAATAAACCATGATCGCTTCATCATAAACGATGATTCACGCTTTAAAGCCCAATAACAAAGTTTGCCTATAATAAAATCCCAGTTACTGGTATGGGGTGCTACACAAATTACACTTTTAGGTGGTTCCTCAACAGTTATATTGATACTCCAACCAGCTAAACGAAGTATTAGTTTACTAATTTTCTGCATATAGATTCATAAATTGAGTACAAAGCTAATATTTTTTGTTGATAACTCTACTTAATTTTTACCAAAAAGCTATAGCTTTATTTGTATTTTTGTAATTGCAAATTTTACTGTTATGAAGTTTTTAGATGAATTAAATGAGAATCAGCGACAAGCTGTTGAGTATGTGGATGGTGCTTCTTTGATTATTGCGGGAGCAGGTTCGGGAAAGACCAGGGTGCTGACTTATAAAATTGCTTATCTTTTGAAAAAAGGCTTTGCACCTTCTTCTATTTTAGCCTTGACTTTCACCAATAAGGCCGCAAGAGAGATGAAAAGTCGTATTGCTGAATTGGTAGGCGAGGGGATAGCGAAGTATTTATGGATGGGTACTTTTCACGCTATCTTTTCAAGAATACTTAGGGCAGAAGCTGATAAAGTTGGTTATACAAGTAACTTTAGTATATACGATACTTCAGATTCAAATTCCTTGATAAAATCTATCATTAAATCTTTGAATTTAGATGATAAAACCTATAAACCTAATATGGTGCAAAGTCGTATTTCAAGTGCCAAGAATAATTTGATTACGCATAATGCTTATGGAAGTCATGCTGAATTGATTGAAAGCGATCAATACGCTAAAGTCCCAAGAATGCACGAAATATATCAGATTTATACTGAGAAATGCAAACAGTCTGATGCTATGGATTTTGATGACTTATTATTGCAAACGAATATTCTATTTAGGGATCATCCGGATATTTTGCAGAAATATCAAGCCTATTTCAAATATATTTTAGTAGATGAATATCAAGATACGAATTATGCGCAATACTTGATTATTAGAAAACTGTCTCAAGGCCATCAGCGTATCTGTGTGGTAGGTGATGATTCGCAAAGTATTTACTCTTTCCGTGGGGCGAATATCGATAATATTCTACAATTTAGAAATAATTATGCTAATGCACAGATTTTTAAATTGGAGCGTAACTATCGTTCTACCAAGGCTATAGTTAGCGCTGCTAATAGTTTGATAGATAAAAATAAAAATCGTATTCCAAAAACGGTATATACAGAAAAGGATGAGGGTGAACGGATTAAAGTCTTAGAGCTAAATTCTGATTTTGAGGAGGGAGCTATGGTTGCCAAATTCATGAAAGAATTTAAGAAAGATGATGAGTTTTCCTATAAAGACATGGCTATCTTATATCGCACCAATGCGCAATCTCGTGTGTTGGAAGATCAGCTTAGAAAAAATGCTATTCCTTATAGAATTTATGGTGGATTGTCTTTTTACCAACGTAAAGAAATTAAGGATGTCATTGCTTATTGTCGCTTAATTTGTAATCCTTCAGATGAGGAGGCCTTGAAGCGGGTTATCAATACGCCGGCTCGTGGCATTGGTAATACTACTGTAAGTAAATTATTGGAAACAGCTGCTTTACACGGGGTTACAGCTTGGGAAATAATGGGAGATATGCTCAAATTTAATCTTCCTGTTCATAGCGGAACAGCCGATAAGTTAAAGATTTTCAGGGAGATGATAGCAGTTTTTATGGAACAAAAAGATACCATAGATGCCTATCATTTAGTAGATGCTGTGATAAAAACTACCGGTTTAATTACAGAAACTTACAGCGACCATTCGCCAGAAAGTATCAGTAGGAGAGAAAATATTGATGAATTGCTCAATGCTTTGAAAGATTTTTATGAGGAAAGAACGGAGAGTGGTGAGTCGGCTATGTTGGTGGATTTCTTGGCTGAAGTCTCTTTGCTGACTGACCAAGATACAGATAATGAAGCTGAAGATGAAAAAATTACCATGATGACTGTGCATGCTGCTAAAGGCTTAGAGTTTAAATTAGTCTTTGTTGTGGGTATGGAAGAAAGTCTATTTCCTTCTGCCTTTGCAGTAGAAAGTGCCCGTGAATTAGAGGAAGAACGACGGCTGTTTTATGTGGCGATAACACGCGCAGAAGAGCGATGTTTTATTAGTTATGCCACTTCTCGCTTTCGCAATGGGCAAATGAATTTCAGCAATCCGAGCCGTTTTATTAAGGATATAGATACTCAGTATTTAGAGTTTCCCATCAAAAAAAGCCCTGCTGAAAGGGATAATTATTATGATGATGATATGGACGATTTTTCCGATTTTGGCAGCAGGCGTGCAACGCGTAGCTATTATCCAAAATCCTCGGATAGGAATACAAGTTCAAGATACACCAATGATTCATCTAAAAGTGTTTCAAGACTTAGGAGCTTAGGGAGGTCACAATCACAATCGCAATCGCAATCCTCTGATAATGTGGATCAACCTTTAGATTTTACACCTACTATTCCGGTAGGGAAGTTTGTGAAACATGCTAAATTTGGCTTAGGTAAGGTCGTTTCTGTAAGTATGTCTGCAGGAAGTGAAAAAGTAGAAGTGGATTTTGGTTCGGCCGGTACCAAAACTTTATTGCTGAAATTTGCTAAATTGGAGGTGTTGGATTAAACAGATTTATCAATTGCATCGTTCATTGTTTGGTTCAATTCTTTATTAATTGCTTGAGCAACTAAGCCGGCTATAGTCAGTCCAAAAATAGCAGGCATATAGGAGCTTGTCCCATTAATTTTTACCTTTTGCATATCCCACATAGATACATCATTATTCGCTAATGAGCTGTATTTATGTGGATTTAAAGCAGTCGCCTCACCCTGATTTGGGAAAATTTCATCACTAAATACACAAAGGAACTTTTTACTAACACCCCCTTGTTTGCGGATTTTTGTACGTAATGCAGCTGCTAATGGACAGCCATGCACTTTCCAAAATTCTGCTGTTTTCACCATAGATGGATCAGTTTTTAAAGCTGCTCCCATGGAAGAGAAAAATACAGCTGATGTTTGTGTGGCTTGTTGGATTAGATGAGCTTTATGCGACAGACTATCAATGGCATCTATAATAAAGTCATAGGTATTTAATTGAAACCTATCCGCATACTCAGCTGCATAAACTTCCTGCAAAGCAAGGATATCTACCTCAGGATTAATCTCTAATAGTCGCTGTTTAAGTACTTTAACCTTAGGCTGTCCAACAGTCTTGGTTGTTGCCAACAATTGTCTGTTGATATTCGTTTCGCTCACTAAATCAGAATCAACTATGCAAAGATGTCCAACGCCCATTCTTACTAAAGTTTCTGCACACCAGCTTCCTACACCACCAACCCCGAAAAGGATGATACGGGTAGATTGGATTTTTTGTATAAAATCCTCACCAAATAATAGCTCTGTCCGCTGAAATATATCCATATGCAAATCGTAAAAACATGCAAAAATAGTCAATTGCTTTGAAACTTTGTTAGACTTCCCAATTTGACTACCAATTCATATGGGGAGTTTCATAGAAAAATTGTAACTTTGTACTTCTAAATAAAAACATCTATTTATGAGCCGTACTGATAAACAATTTGACGAAGTAGCAGCTATTTGCAAGCAAATTTTTTCTAAGAAAATGAAAGATTATGGGGCTTCTTGGCGTATTATGCGTACCCAATCCATTACTGACCAGATATTTATCAAAGCAAATCGCATACGCTCTATTGAGATTAAAGGCGTGAGTAAAGTAGATGAAGGCATACGCTCCGAATTGATAGGTATCGTTAATTATGGCATTATAGGGCTGATACAGTTAGAGTTAGGTGTTTCGGATGTAGATGATATCACTTATGAAACCGCTGATGAGTTATATGACAAACATATGCTTCAAGCCAAGACTTTGATGATGGATAAAAACCATGATTATGATGAAGCTTGGCGGTCGATGCGTATGGAATCCTATACAGATTTGATTTTAATGAAAATCAATCGAACTAAACAAATAGAAGATAATCAAGGCATTACTTTGATTTCTGAAGGTGTGGATGCCAACTATTTGGATATGATTAATTATGCAGTTTTTGGCCTTATTAAGATAGAAGAACAATCGTGAAAGTAAAGAAAGTTAAGAAAATCAGACAGGCCAGTAACAAAAGCCCCAATAGAGTAGGGCATTCCATTTTACAACTTATACGTGTATTCATCGGAGCACTATTCGTCTTTTCCGGCTTTGTGAAAGCCGTTGACCCGCTCGGAACTACCTATAAAATACAAGATTATCTGATAGCTTTTGATGGTATATTTATACAATTGCTATTCTTGGCTTATCCATTGGCATTGCTATTAATCTTAGCTGAACTCCTTATCGGCTTTAACTTATTGTTCAAGATTAAATTAAAAATTTCCACTTGGGCAGCCTTTATTTTAATGGTGTTTATGACTGCCCTTACCTTGTACATAGCGATTTATAATCCAGTGGAAGATTGTGGTTGTTTTGGTGATGCCATCAAAATTTCCAATTGGAACACCTTCTATAAAGATGTGTTGCTATTGGTCTTGATAGTTGTTTTACTATTGTATATCAAACAGTTTAGACAAGTTTTCAGGAGACCGGCAGAATGGTTGTTGCTCCTATTGTTAGCTTTGCTTTCGGTAGGTTTTATGCTTTATAATCTGACTTATCTACCCATAATTGATTTCAGGCCTTATAAAGTGGGGGTTAATATTCCAGAGGCAATGGCTATTCCTGATGATGCTGCCATGGATTTGTATGAATATACATTTTTTTATGAAAAGGATGGCAAAGTAGAAGCTTATCCTATAGATAATTTACCTGATTCTACTTGGCAATTTCTTTCGCAAGAAAGCAAGCTAATCGAGCAAGGTTATCAACCAACAATTTATGATTTTGAAATAGTAACGCTTGATTATGATGATGTTACAGATGAATTATTGGCGAATAAAGGAGTGAGTTATTGGATAATATCCTATGATCTTGAATCTGTTAGCGAGAAGGCTATGCAAACC
>CAYPYZ010000005.1:0-28624 GCA_964414805.1 uncultured Paludibacter sp. | reverse complement strand
TAACAAAGAAATCTTGTAATTGTTAATCAACAATTTTTAGTTTATTTATTTTTTCTCCTTTCGTCAAACCATGTAAGAGCTGATTGTATAGCATTTTCAACTGGTGTTTCCGGCATTAATAATTCCTTTTTAGCTTTAGCATAGGTGTAATATTCATTGATTAAAAGTTGATTGATATTACGACTATGAAAAGAAACTTTGATTTTAAGTAATACTAATAAATCACCAAAATAACCAATCAATTTCATGAATATATCAGGTAATACAATCATGCATTGTCTGTAATTTCCTATTGTTTTTTGGAGTTGAAAGTAGTCTTTAAAACTTAAATTAATATAAGCTGCTAAATAATTTTCTCCTGATTTTCCCATTGTCAAAGCATTACAGCAAGCTGTAGCTACGTCTTCAACCGCAACGAAATTTTTTCCACCGGAAGGTATTAGCAGTAGAGGTTTTTTATAAGCCATCAATACCAATTGTCCGGAACTTGGTTTGGTATCGTAACTCCCAATCATAAAAGTTGGATTGATAATGATGGCATGAAAAAAATGAGCATAATTTCTAACAATTTTTTCTGCTTCGAATTTACTTTTTGCATAGTGCGATTTCGTAAAAGGATAAGCAAAAGGTAAATTTTCAGCTGCCAAAGTTCGTTTATTGCCGTATCCAATAGTATTGGCTGAACTCACATAAATAAAAGATTTTATATGATACTCCTTAGCAATTTCAAGTAATTGTTTAGTAGCTTCAACATTGACAGTATGGTAAGTTTGATAATCGCATATATTCATATCAGTAACAGCAGCTATATGAATAACAGCATCACAACCACTGATTGCTTTAATCATAGTTTCTTTATCTGTAAAATTCCCTTGAACACAATTTACTTTACTCAAATCAAAATGAATATTTACAGTAGATCTAACAATGATATTGACATCATGATGATTGCTTAATAATTGCATCACAACATGATGACCTAATAAGCCATTAGCACCGGTAACTAATATCTTCATCTATTAAGTAATGTTTAAAAATGCTTATAATCAAACTATTAAAGTCGTATATTTGTTCTCTGATTAGAAAGATCTATTTTTCCCTATGCGCAAAACGTAAAAAAGGGTGCAAATCGTAAAAAAACATGTTCATAACTTATTAATAATTTGTGCGTAAAAATAGAAAACTTAATTTGATTTTTTGAAACTTTGCATTGTATAGAATAATAATTGAATTAAAAAAAATAATTAACATATTTCTTTTAAGGAATTATTAAGTGAAAAAGAGATTTATCAACTATGAAGTAGATAAAAACTTATTAACTTTGTACGTTTTAACAAACTGTTGATAAATATCAAAATTGGCTTATTATCAAGCTATTTAGAAAGATAAGACTGTTGATAAAGTGATTTGAATTTTTAATAATGAGAAAACCAAATTTTTAAAGAAAAAATATCAACCTTTTCAACACCCTATTATTATCATTATATATAGTTTTAAATTGAAAATATTAATATTATATATTGTTGAAAAATGGACAAATCAGAACTCATCAATGAAATTAATCGCCTGAGAAAAGAAAAGAATGCCATTATCATGTCGCATTTTTATCAGGTTGCGGATATTCAAAATGTTGCCGACAGAATAGGCGACAGTTTAGCTTTGGCTCAATGGGCTACAGAGACTGATGCAGATATCATAGTGCTATGTGGTGTGCATTTTATGGGTGAAACTGCTAAAATTTTGTCTCCGCATAAAAAGGTATTAATACCGGATTTGGAAGCCGGTTGCTCTTTGGCTGCAAGTTGTCCTGCCGATAAATTTGAAGCATTTATTAAAGCAAATCCCGGCCATACAGTGGTTAGTTATGTGAATACGACTGCAGCTGTAAAAGCATTGACGGATATAGTGGTTACTTCTACTAATTCAAAGAAAATTATTGATCAATTGCCTTTGGATGAAAAGATAATTTTTGGTCCCGATAAAAATTTAGGGAATTATATCAATAGCATTACCGGAAGGAATATGTTGTTATGGGATGGGGCTTGCCATGTGCACGAACAATTTTCTATTGAGAAATTAGTAGAATTGAAGAAAGAACATCCGGATGCAGCTACTATTGCCCATCCTGAATGTACTCCTCCCCTATTGATTTTAGCCGATTTTGTGGGATCTACGCAAGCTCTATTAAATTTTACAATTAATTCTGATAAAAAGAAATTTTTAGTAGCTACGGAAGCGGGTATTTTACATCAAATGCGCAAACATAATCCGGATAAAACATTTATCCCTGTGCCGCCAAACGACAGTACTTGTGCTTGCAATGATTGTAATTTTATGAAATTAAATACTTTAGAAAAATTATATCTATGTCTGAAAAATGAGACACCGGAAATACTTATTGATGAGGATTTACGTCAGAAAGCTGTAAAACCCATCATTAAAATGTTGGAAATGTCTTGATTTATCGTTCTATAAATTTATAAACCTTATCATTTCTTCTGACTAAATCCTTGGTTTTAATCGAGAAATAATCTCCTTTAACAGCCTTTGTTGTGTCCTTTAAATCTACCCGTATTTCTGTAAGTATATCTTCATAAATACCTGTGGTTTCGCCAATTATCAAAATTTCATCACCAACAGATATATATTGTGCTTCCACAAAAATTTCGGCAACACCAAGTTTGGTATAGTAATTTGTGACTTTCCCAATATACATTTTTTTATGTGTAGCCTCCGAGCCGTAATTCTGACTCCATTCACCTAATTTTTGTCCTAAATAATAGCCATCCCAAAAACCTCTATTAAATACTTTCGCTAATCTTGTATTCCAATCATCAATTTTTTCTTGCGTGAAAGTCCCATCTATATAGGCTTCAGCGGCTTCTCTATAACAAGAAACCACAGTTTTTACATATTCCGGTCCGCGTGCCCTACCCTCAATTTTGAAAACCCTAACGCCGGCATCTATCATTTGATCCATAAAATTAATAGTCTTCAAATCCTTTGGCGACATGATATATTCATTATCGATTTCTAATTCAATTTCCGAATCTTTATCTTGCACAATATACGCCCTGCGGCAAATTTGATTACACTCTCCCCTATTGGCTGAAAGGTTTTTTTCGTGTAAACTTAAATAGCATTTTCCTGACACCGCCATACATAAAGCGCCATGGCAAAACATTTCAATACGGATTAAATCACCATTTTTCCCTCTAATATTTTCTTTAATAATTGCTTGATGGATTGCCTTAACTTGTTCCATATTTAGCTCTCTCGCCAAGACCACAACATCAGCAAATTGCGCATAAAACTTCAAGGATTCCACATTGGATATATTGAGTTGGGTGGATAAATGCACTTCCATGCCTATGGAATTGGCATACATCAAAGCAGCTACATCCGAAGCAATGATGGCAGAAACCTCCACTTCTTTGGCTGTATCGATGATTTGACGCATCAAGTTGATATCCTGATCGTAAAGAATGGTATTGACTGTGAGATAGGATTTTATATTGTTTGCATTACAGGTAGCTACTATCTTTCGTAAATCTTCAGTTGTAAAATTATTGCTCGATTTACTACGCATATTCAATTTTTCTATGCCGAAATATACCGAATCAGTGCCGGCTTGTATGGCTGCGGCTAAACTTTCCCATGAACCCACGGGAGCCATTATTTCTAAGTCTTTTCTATTCAATTTATTCATTTATAATGAGGTGTTAATTTTTCTAATTTAATTTCAGTACCTATGCGTAATTGATGATAAGGAAAATCCCTCAAACCATACTGATATTGCGTAAATAGGTTAATATACTTGCTTTTATAATAAATTTTTGACTGATAAATCAACGGATTATCTCCATAATCACTCCCATAATTTGGATTTTTGTGCATCCAACCTTGATATCCCGCAAGGGTGTTTTCCCATTGCCAATACTCGTTTCCTAATATCAATTTTCCACCATACATAAGGGCATCATTTTGAACGCTATTGGTTGTTTCCCAACATAAAAATCCTATATCTGCAACCCATCTAATTTCTTTTAATATCTTATTTTTTAAGAAAATAGATTTGGCTATTTCCATATCAAAATAATATCCTGGCGTATCAAAATAACGCCTTTCTTTGAAATTTGTTCCGGAAGCCGTTTTTAAAGTAGAATTAAGGATAATAGCAGGCAATAAATTCCTTTCTTTTAAAATTGAAATTCTTGTTTGTATATAAAAATCGCCATTAGCTCGTCCCTTGGTATTTCCATTCATATCACGTAAGTTACTGATGGAATCGCTCACTTGATAATGTTCTAAAAAACTGCTCCAAGCCTTTATTGATATGCGATTGCGCAATAGGGGAACTTCTAGTTTTAAATATCCGTTGACTGTCTCATCTCCATACCCAAAATAATAATCTCCCATGACTTGAAGTGTGGTTTTATCAGCTATGCGTGCATCTGTAAATTTAGGTACAGGATTAGCGTTCGGTCCAAACCAAGCAGGGGAGTATTTTACGTTTTGCGCATATACGTAAGGCATGCAAATCGTAAAAATAAACAGTGCAAAAAGTAAAATTATGCGCATCTAATTTTTTTGCAAATATAAGCAAACTATGCAGTACATCTTTAATTGATAATTTTTCCTTCTAAATTTTTAAAGATTGTCTTATTGCTTTTTTAAACAATTCAAAATTTTAGATGTTTAATGTGACAGTTTCAAAACCTCTGAAACACTGTCGTTTTATTCATTTACAATTTTAATATTAACTTTGTACGCTTTTTATAATAGATTGTATGCAAATTGGATCAATAAAATTTCCCGATAAACCTTTGTTTTTAGCACCTATGGAGGATGTTACCGATCCTGCTTTTAGGTTGTTGTGTAAACGCTATGGGGCGGATATGCTTTATACAGAATTTGTTTCTTCAGAGGCGCTTATTCGCAATGTGAATCGTACTACACAAAAGTTGACGATTTACCCCGAAGAACGTCCGATAGGTATTCAGATTTATGGTCATGATCCTGATTCTATGGTTGAAGCTGCTAAAATTGCTGCAGAAGCTGAACCTGATTTAATAGATATTAATTTCGGTTGCCCTGTTAAAAAAATTGCAGGGAAGGGTGCCGGTGCAGGTTTGTTGAAGGACATTCCACGCATGCTTGAAATTACTGCTAATGTGGTAAAAGCTGTTGATTTACCGGTAACTGTCAAAACGCGCTTAGGCTGGGATGAGGAATCTAAAATCATAGTTGATTTAGCGGAACAATTGCAAGATTGTGGCATTGCTGCTTTAACACTTCACGGTCGTACGCGCTCACAAATGTACAAAGGAGAGGCTGATTGGATGTTGATAGGGGAGGTTAAAAATAATCCGCGCATGCATATTCCCATTATCGGTAATGGCGATGTTACCACAGCGGAACGTGCTAAGGAATGTTTTGAAAAATATGGTGTGGATGGGGTGATGATAGGTCGCGGAACTATTGGAAGACCTTGGTTTTTTGCGGAAGTAAAGCATTATTTTCAGACTGGTGAATTGATAGACGCTTTAGATTTTTATCAACAAAAAGAGGTTTTGAAAGAACATATTATTTCTTCAATTCGCTGGTTAGACATAGATGAAAATACGGAAATTGAGTCTGTGCAAAATCAACGTTTGAAAGGTATAATTCATAGCAGAAGGCATTTAGCTGCGACTCCTGTTTTTAAAGGAATTCCAAACTTTAAGGAAACCCGCATTAAAATGTTGAGGGCTGAAACGCTCAATGAATTATTCGAAATTATAGATGGGGTTGAAGCACCGCAGTCAATTATATAGAAAACTCAAGGGTTCGACTATCATCAGGATTCATGTGTATAGTCACTTTTAAAACGGAGTCGGGTAGGAGGGACTCGATATTTTCAGGCCATTCTATAAAACAAAAATTACCCGAATACAAATATTCTGATATGCCAATATTATTAGCTTCCTCAATTTTTTCAATTCTATAGCAATCCATATGATAAATAACTTCGTCATCTTTTGTCAGATATTCATTGATAATTGAAAAAGTAGGGGAGTTAATATTATCTTCGGAACCTAAACTTTCACAAAGCGATTTTATAAAGGTAGTTTTTCCTGCGCCCATACTTCCATAAAAAGCAATGACTTTTTTATTGCTAATTGCTTTCAAAAAAGTTTCTGCTGCTTTTGCCAACTTATCTACACTTTCTATATTAATGACAGTCTTCATACATTTTATCTAATTTTCCTATTTTTTCCTATTTTTTCTCTCATTTATTTACGTCCTATATTCCACATGCTTTCAAATAATCTACTCCTGAGCCTTCAATTCCTTATGGAAATACAGATAAACCTTTGAGGCTCTGTTGTTTCCGATAATTTTTGCAATTTCATCTAAATTCGCCTTCTGTAATCTTTTTACACTTTTAAAATGTTGCATCAGCTCAAATTTAGATTTTTCACCAATTCCAGGTATTTGATCCAATTCAGATTGCTTTTGAGTTTTGCTTCTTTTATCCCTATGAAAACTGATAGCAAATCTATGAACTTCTTCTTGAATAGTAGCTAAAAATTTGAATAATAAGTCATTAGGACTAATTCCTACGGATTGAGGAGGAAAACCATAAAGTATTTCATGGGTGATATGCTTTTTATTTTTCACCAAGCCCACTATGGGTATATCTATACCAAGTTCATTTTCAAGTACTTGCTTAATTGCATGCATTTGTCCCAATCCTCCATCTGTCAAAATCAGGTCGGGTAGGGGAGTACCTTCTTTCAAAAATCTATCATATCTTCTAAAGACCACTTCACGCATGGATGCATAATCATCCGGACCATCAACTGATTTAATTGTGTATTTCCTATAATCTTTCTTTGAAGGTCTTCCTTTTTTGAATACTACACAAGCTCCTACTGCATCTGTTCCGGAAATATTCGAATTGTCAAATGCATCAATTTGCATGGGTAATTTTTCCAATTTTAATTTTTCCTGAAGATTTTTCAATATGGCTGTCGACCTTTGTTCAGGATTCAATTTTTCCCTTCTTTTAAGTTGGTCTAATTTATATAGTTTTACATTTTGTGCCGATAAATCCAAGAGTTTTTTCTTATCACCCCTTTTTGGTACCGTGATATTAACGCCCGGAATACTATATTCTAATTCAAAGGCTAAAATTATTTCTTTGGCTTTACTCTTGAATTTTTCTCTTAAATCTAATATTGCTGTTGCTAAAATATCCTCTTTACTTTCATCCATTCTTTTTCTATAGCTGACAGTATATCCTAAGCTGATACTTCCTTTGGTGATTCTCAGCATATTGATATAGCTTGAATGTTCGTCTTCATCGTAAGAAAATACTTCAGTTTCTTCTAAAACAGTATTTGTTATAATGGATTTTGCTTTATAATTTTCTAATACTTCATATTTTTGTTTCAGCTGATTTGCTTCTTCAAAACGCATTGCTTGTGCAAGCACTTTGATTTCATCTAACAGTGCTTTACTTAATTCATTAACATCCCCTCTAATAATTTTCTCGGCGCCATCAATATATTTTTGATATTCTTCTTCGGTTTCCATGCCGACACATGACGCATTGCACTTATGAATATGGTATTGTAGACATACAGTATATTTCTTTAAATCTATATTTGCCTTACTTAAATTTAATTTGCAGGTTCTTATGGGATATAATTGGTGTATTAATTCCAACATTGATTCAACTGCCCAAACAGAAGTATAAGGTCCAAAATACTTGGATCCATCGTCTATAATCTTCCTTGTTTTGAATATTCTGGGGAAAGGTTCATTTGAAATACATATGCTTGGGTAGGATTTATCGTCCTTCAATAACACATTATACCTTGGTTGGTATTCTTTGATTAAGTTATTTTCTAATAATAATGCATCGCTTTCAGTCTCAACGACAATATATTTTACATTAGCGATATTTTTAACTAATACCCTTGTTTTATTTGCATGATTCTTATTAGTAAAGTAGGAAGAGACTCTTTTCTTTAAATCTTTCGCTTTACCAATGTAGATAATTTCCTCTTTTTCATTGAAAAATTGATATACTCCGGGCTTATTGGGTATAGTGTGTATTCTGTTTTTTAATTCATCCTTCTTCATTGTTCTGCCCGACTTAGGTTTGTTCCACGTGAAACAATGTAAACTTTTAATTCATCTATCTCCCTAACAATACACGTAATACATTTATGTCGTTGGGAGTTATACCGGGGATTCTGCTTGCATGTCCTATCGTTTCCGGATCTATTTTTTTCAGTTTTTCCTTTGCTTCCGTTGAAATAGATTGAACTTTTTCATAATCAATTTTTCCCCTAAGATTGATATTATCTAAGCGTTGGAGTTTATCTGCAATCACCTTTTCCCTTTCAATATAGCCGGCGTACTTGATTATGATTTCTGCTGCTTCCACAATTTCTTCTTGTCGTTTAGGAATAGCATCTATTTTTGCTTTTAAAACAGGAACTGCTTCTGCAAGTGCCAAGAGGCCATATTGCGGACGTAATAATAAATCATGCAAACGAGTACCATGTTTTAATGGAGAGGTATTTACAGATGTAAGAAAATCGTTGATCTCAGCTGGCTTAACTGAAATTTCCTGCATCGTTTCAACCAATTTATTAATTTCATCCCGTTTGTAATGAAGCTGCTCAATTCTATCTTGCTTTGCTAAACCTAAGGCTGCACCTTTTTCAGTCAGACGCATATCCGCATCATCTTGACGCAAAAGAATACGATATTCAGCACGGGAAGTAAACATACGATAAGGTTCGTCAACGCCTTTAGTAACCAAATCATCAATCAAAACACCTATATAAGCTTCGTCGCGTGCCAAAGTAAAGGGTTCGCCACCATGACAATTGATATGAGCATTAGCGCCGGCAATCAAACCTTGTCCAGCAGCTTCTTCATATCCGGTAGTGCCATTGACTTGCCCAGCAAAGAACAAATTTTTTATCAACTTGGTCTCCAAGGTATGCTTCAATTGCGTTGGATCGAAATAATCATATTCGATAGCATAGCCCGGACGATATAACTGAGCATTTTCCAAACCCGGAATGGTATGCAATGCGCGGATTTGAATATCATAAGGTAAGGAAGAAGAAAAACCATTGATATAATACTCTTGCGAAAAAGCACCTTCAGGCTCTAAAAAAATCTGATGCGAAATTTTATCTGCAAAAGTGACGATTTTAGTCTCTATACTTGGACAGTAACGCGGACCAATACTCACAATTTGTCCGTTATACAAAGGAGAATCCTCTAAGCCTTCACGTAAAATTTCATGCGTTTGCTCATTGGTGTAAGTAATCCAACAACTGCGTTGCGGCAGGGTTCTACTTACATCTTCCAAATAGGAAAACTTATGGAAATCATCATCACCAGGTTGTTCGGTAGTCTGACTAAAATCTATGGTCCTGCCATCCAAACGACAAGGCGTACCGGTTTTCATTCTATCCGTGGCAAATCCTATAGACTTCAATTGTTCCGTAATACCAAAAGACGAAGGTTCGGAAAGTCGGCCACCCAACATTTGATGTTTGCCTATATGTATCAATCCCGAAAGGAAAGTACCGGCAGTCAGAATAACAGCTTTGGCATGCATTTCAATCCCTAAAGCCGTAATCACCCCTTTAACTTCATTATCCTTGATAATCAGCTGTTTAACTGTATCTTGCCAGATATAAAGATTGGGTGTATTGGTAACTATCTTTGTCCATTCTTGAATAAATTCATTTCTATCATTTTGCGTACGCGGGCTCCACATGGCAGGACCTTTAGAGCGGTTCAGCATGCGAAATTGAATGGCACTTTTATCCGAAACTATACCCATTTGTCCGCCAAGAGCATCTATCTCTCTGACTATCTGCCCCTTAGCCACTCCACCAACGGCAGGATTACAGCTCATCTGACCTATCTTATTCATATCCATGGTAATAAGTAAAGTCTTAGAACCCATATTGGCTGCCGTGCAAGCAGCTTCATTACCGGCATGACCGGCACCAATCACTATTATATCGTATTTAAAATCCATATACAAATCATTGCTAACCCAATAACCCGCAAAATTACAAAATTGTTGTCAGATTTTATATTATTTAGCTTAATGCTTGCATATATAGTTATAGATTTCAACTATTTTTCTTTTAGTGCGTTTTTTTTAATCCCAAAAAAATAATAAATATATTAGTCACTTTATTATCAGATTTTTTTGAAGTATCTTTGTAGAAATATTTATACATTAAAAACAATGAAAAAAACCAAGTTTTTAACTCTATTTTTTACCATTGCTTTTCTTTCCTGTCCTACATTCCCTTTACAAGCTACAATTAGTCCAGATGATTTTGAAAATCTGAAAGTCATTCCGGAAAAAGAAGCTTTGATGCTGCATTGGAATATAGATTATGAAGTTTTCAATAAATTTCAAGAGCGTGAAAGTACCCTAATTATTGCCTATACAAGGCAATCTGAAATACGCAAATCTGAAACCACCGAAGATGATGTGTGGGCTTTTATTACCAATATCCCACTTGATGAGACCTCTTATTTTATAGAGAATTTAAAGGGTGGTGAGTCCTATCTGTGTAAAATTGGCGTAACTACCGCAGATGGTATAGCATGGTCGCATGTGCTTGAATCGCAAACGACTAAACCCTGGGGAATTTTTGATTTGTTTGTGTTGATAGGTGCATTAGCATTGTTCCTTTATGGAATGAAAACCATGAGTGATGGTCTTCAGCGCATGGCTGGAAAAAATTTAAGGAATATTTTAGCTTCCTTCACTTCCAATCCGTTTAAGGGCTTATTGACGGGTATAGGCATAACAGCGCTTATTCAATCATCGTCCGTTACTACTGTCATGACGGTTTCTTTTGTAAATGCCGGTATTTTGACGTTGACACAGTCAGCCGGAATAATCATTGGAGCCAATATAGGAACAACTTTAACGGCTTGGATTGTAGATTTCTTTGGTTTTAAAATGGATATTAGTCCTTATACCCTTATCATGTTGGCTGTAGGATTAATTGTTTATTTCTTTAGAAATCCTAAAATGAAAGGTTTAGGTAATGCTATAATTGGCTTTGCCTTACTCTTTATGGGTTTGGATTTTCTAAAAAACTCGGTTCCCGATATAACACATGATGCACCTTTAGTAAGGTTTTTCGTATCGCTTAATGATATTCCCTATTTCAGCACTTTAATTTTTGTATTTTTTGGCGCATTGCTTACAGTTATCATTCAGTCATCATCGGCAACAATTGCCTTAACTATGACTTTGATGATTACCGGAACTATTCCTTTCGAAATAGGTGCAGCCATGGTTTTAGGCGAGAATATTGGGACAACCATTACGGCAGAGATAGCTGCTGCAGTAGGTAATGTGTACGCTAAGCGTACTGCAAGGATACACTCTACTTTTAATTTAATTGGAGTTTGTTGGGTTTTGCTGATTTTCCCTTTTTTTATACGATTTGTAGACTATTTTACAGAATTGTTATTTAGTGGAAGTCCTATTTTAGAGCCGGCGGCATACGGTAGTACAGGTTTAGCCGTGCTTCATTCTACATTTAATATCTCAAATGCGCTGATACAAATTTGGTTTATACCATTGTTAGTGAAATTTGCTGAATTTACTATCAAATCACGAGGTTTGGAGGACGAACAATTCCGTTTGGACTACATCAATAATCCAAAGGCAACACCAGAACTTGCTATTTTAGAAGCCAAGAAAGAAATTGCGAAATTTGGCGAGATAACCGGTAGGATGTTAAATTTTACTAAAGACCTACTTTTGGAACAAAATACGGGGAAAACTTACGATATCATCGAACGAATAGCAAAGTATGAAGAAATAACAGATAGGGTGGAAGTGGAAATAGCGCGATATCTTAATCAAGTTTCGAGTGGCAATATTGATGTACAATTAGCTACAAGAATCAATGGGATGAATAGTGCAGTTAATAGTTTAGAGAGAATAGGAGATTTATTTTATCAAATTTCAAAAAATATAGAAAGAAAAAATAGCGAGGGGATAGTGTTTTCTGATATTCAGACTGATAGACTTATTGAAATTTTGGAATTAATTAATGAAGCCTTTGCAGTTATGAATGATAATTTACAGAAACATTCCCATGAAGTTTCTGTGGTAAAGGCTAAAGAGATTGAGCTGAAAATTAACAACAAGAGGAATGAATTAAGACTTGCACATTTTGATTCCATGTCGAATGATACAGAGTTTCAAATCGAAAGGAGCATTGTGTACAGCAATATATTTTCTTTATTGGAGCGCGTAGGCGATCATATTCTGAATGTAAGCGAAGCCATCGTAGGAAAGTACTAAGAATAAGATGTTTGCTCTATTATTATTTATCCAGAAACAACTTTCAATCCCACAATAGAAGCAATCAGTGTAAATAAGAAAAACAATCGTAGGAAAGTAGCCGGTTCTTTAAACACAAAAATACCAATCAAGACCGTTCCGGCAGCCCCTATGCCTGTCCATACCGCATAGGCAGTTCCAACAGGTAAAGTTTGTACCGCCTTCACCAACAATACCATGCTGATAGTCAGCGTAATGGCAAAACCCACATACCACCAATACATGGCAGCACCGGCAGTTTCTTTAGCTTTTCCCAAACAAAATGCAAAAGCAGTCTCAAACAATCCCGCTATAACTAAAATAATCCAATTCATATTCAATTTTTTGTGCTTGCAAAAATACCTATAAATAGGGTAGTGTGCAAAATTGCGGAATTGCAAGATGGATTGTACGATTTATATACTATCTTAGATGTAATTTCAGATGTCGATTTTGGATAGGGTATTGATGGCGTAGAGGGGGAGGTTTGTCATCTTGTCTTCTTCTTTATAATCTGCCAAGGATGTGCGAATTGCTTTTGGTGGATTGTACTTTTCGCAAAATAATTTAAAACTTGTCGATTTGAGACTTTTCCCTGCTTTAACTTCCACAGGAATAATGTCTCCATCTTCGTTCTGAATGATAAAATCAAGTTCATATCTGCTGTTCCCAAAACCGTGATAGAATATTGATAAGTTTTTAGCCTGAATTAACTGTTGAAATACGTATTGCTCTGTCAATGAACCTTTAAACTCTTCAAAAATATTATTTCCCTCCACTATAGTTTTGGAATTAAGATTTGACATTGCCGCAAGCAGCCCAACATCATTTATAAATAATTTAAAGTTCGACAACTCCTGGTATGCCGCTAAAGGTAAATCTGGTTTATTAACATTAAAAATTTTATGTAAAAGTCCTGAGTCTGTCAGCCATTGAATTGCCAATTCAAAATCTTTCGCTCTCGCACCTTCACGCATCAGTCCATAAATAAATTTCTTATTTTCTTTCGATAACTGCGAAGGAATACTATTCCATACCATATTAATACGTGGTAATATTTCTTTGGGAGCATGTTTTGAAAAATCATTGCTATATGCCTTTAAAATCTGATTTTGAATTTTTCGAGCTACTTGCCAATCACGATTTTCAGCAAAATCAGCTACAACTTCCGGCATTCCACCTATATACAAATAATAACGCAACAAGTTAATTAGCTTACTATTAAAGAATTTAAGGTTTTCTAAATCCCTATTTTTTAAGAGTTTAGCTACGCCAATTTCATCCATTGCAAGTAAAAATTCATAAAACGACATAGGATAAAGTTGCATAAAATCCACTTTCCCAACCGGAAATGACTCATTAGGATGAATATTGACTCCCAAAAGAGATCCGGCTGCGATTATATGATATGCTGGCACATCCTCATATAGATATTTGAGTGCCGTTACTCCTTTGGGTGCTGCTTGAATTTCATCAAAAATGATTAAAGTATTTTCAGCAGTAATTTTCATCTGACAAAAAGCATTCAGAACAGTGATAATCCTGTCAGGGTCAAAATCACCATCAAACAAGTCCTTAGGGGCATCAGGTCTTTCAAAATTGACATAAGCAACTTGTTCATATTCAGCCTTACCAAATGCTTGAAGCAGATATGTCTTTCCAACCTGTCGTGCTCCAAGGAAAATAAGTGGTTTTCGTTTAGACGATAACTTCCACTTTCTCAGACTATTAATTTTAGTTCGATACATTTTTCTCTAACTTTTGATGTCAAAAACTACATTTTTCCCGTGAAATATCGCTACAAAACTACACTTTTCCCTCGAATTTCCAAAATTTTGGGATAATTACTATTTTATTTTCAAACAACTTACGTAATCGATAATAGTTTGGGAAGTGCAGCAAGTTGATATATTTGTTATATTTGTGGAATGAAATTGTAGATGGATAAAGGATTGATTTTCAATCTTAATTTACACATCTGCGTAATGTATAAATTTTCATACTGCATCAAATCATATGACTTATTATTCCGATAATTTTGGTGAATATTTAATCCTTTTCCTTTCCAAGCTATTGTCTGAAAAACAGCATATACTTAAAAACCGAGAGATGCTTGTTGATGGTGTCTCGGAATGAATTAACTGTTATTGTAGCATATAAAAAGCTATAATTTATTTAAGAAATTTCTATGCTAAAGCCGGTAAAAGTTTTTAAAATGGGGTGAGTATGCAAAAGAGGAGAGATTTTAACCTTTTGCACCCTCCATTACTTCATCATTTGCTATCTTTGCAAAACTAAACCCTTAAACTATTGAAAAATGATACCTTTGAAGGCTAACCGTAAATCCATTCGTTTGAAAGGATATGATTATTCGCAAGCCGGATTGTATTTTATAACCATTTGTTGTCAAGATAGAATTTGTCGTTTCGGAAAAATCCAAAATCGTGAAATGATATTGAATAATTTTGGTAAAATTGCGTATGATGAATGGGTAAAAACCCCCGAAATCCGTAAAAACGTTGAATTACATGAATTTGTCATCATGCCAAACCACATCCACGCCATCATCCGGTTGTTCGACGCGGGCGTATGCAATACGCCCCAACGACCATTCCA
Source organism: uncultured Paludibacter sp. (assembly GCA_964414805.1). GTDB lineage: Bacteria > Bacteroidota > Bacteroidia > Bacteroidales > Paludibacteraceae > Paludibacter. The sequence goes on along the minus strand of CAYPYZ010000005.1, from coordinate 13,620 downwards.
CGCGGGCGTATGCGATACGCCCCCACGGTCACCATCGCAAACGATTGGGGCGATTGTACGGGGGTATAAATCATCGGTTACCAAACAATTGCGTTCATTGGGGTTTAATGAACAATTATGGCAACGCAATTATTATGAACACATCATTTGCGACGAACGTGCATATAATAATATTGCAAAATACATTATGAATAATCCTGCGAAATGGGATGATGATAAATTTTATTATAAATAATCACCCCTGCCATTTTGTCACCCCCTTCCCCCATGGCACCTATTTTGTCTGATGCGCGGCGCGAAATAAAAATTTTAAATAAATATATATATGGCAAAAGGAAGTATTGGGGTGACAAGTGATAATATTTTCCCCGTTATTAAGAAGTTTTTATACAGTGATCATGAGATTTTCTTACGTGAATTGATTTCAAATGCGGTAGATGCATCGCAGAAACTGAAAACTTTGTCTTCTGTAGGTGAGTTCAAAGGTGAACTCGGTGAGCTGAAAGTGCATATCAGCGTAGATAAAAAGAAGAAAACTTTGACGGTTTCTGATCGTGGAATTGGTATGACGGCTGAGGAAATTGATCAGTTTATCAACCAAATTGCCCTTTCAAGTGCGGAGGATTTCATCGAGAAATATAAAAATGATGCGCAGGCTATTATTGGGCATTTCGGACTTGGGTTCTATTCGGCTTTTATGGTGGCTAAAAAAGTCGAAATCTTCACGCAATCTTATCAGGATGGGGCTGCGGCACAGCACTGGACTTGTAAAGGCGATCCGGAATATACCTTAGAAGATACGATTAAATCGGATAGGGGGACGGATATAGTCCTGCATATAGACGAGGAAAATATGGAGTTCCTTGAAGAAGCCAGAATTACTGAATTGCTGAATAAATATGCGAAATTCTTACCGGTTGAAATTGTTTTTGGTAAGAAAAAGGAATGGAAAGATGGCAAGGAAGTGGAAACCGAGGAGGATAATGTAATCAATAATACTACGCCTGCTTGGACGAAAAAACCTGTTGATTTGAAGGATGAAGACTATAAGGAGTTTTATCGTGAATTATATCCGTTTTCCGAAGATCCGCTTTTCCATATCCACCTGAATGTGGATTATCCGTTTAACCTGACGGGTATTCTGTATTTCCCAAAAATCAAGCATAATATAGAGTTGCAGCGCAATAAAATTCAGTTGTATAGCAATCAGGTGTTTGTAACTGATCAAGTGGAAAATATCGTTCCGGATTACCTGACTCTCTTGCATGGCGTAATCGATTCTCCGGATATCCCTCTGAATGTATCGCGTAGCTATTTGCAAAGTGATGGGAATGTAAAGAAAATTTCCGGTCACATTACTAAAAAAGTAGCCGATAGATTGGAGGAAATCTTTAAAAAAGAACGTCCGGATTTTGAAAGTAAATGGGATGACTTGAAAGTATTCATCCAATATGGCATGCTGAGTGACGAGAAATTTTATGAAAAAGCAGAGAAATTTGCACTTTTGAAAAATGTGAATGGCCAGTATTTTACTTTTGAGGAATACAAAAAATTGGTGGAAGAAAATCAAAAAGACAAAAATGGCGATTTGATTTATTTATATACTACCCATAAAGAGGAACAATATAGTTATATTCAGCAAGCGCAAGATAAGGGTTATGATGTGTTGGTGATGGATGGTCAATTGGATGTGCATGCTATCAGTCAGTTGGAACAAAAATTCGAGAAAACCCGCTTTGTCAGAGTGGATGGAGATACGGTTGAAAAGTTGATTCAAAAGGAAGATACTGCACAATTGTCTATCACCGATAAACAGCGCGATGAGTTGATTGCTATTTTTAAATCGCAATTACCTGCTATCGAGAAAACTGAATTTTTGGTTGCTTTTGAGGAATTGAATGAGCAAACTAATCCGGTTTTTGTTACGCAAAATGAGTTTATGCGCCGCATGAAAGAAATGTCTGCATTGCAAGGCGGCATGATGAATTTCTATGGTGAAATGCCGGATAGCTACAATTTAGTGGTGAATACTGCTCATCCTTTGATTGTCAATTTATTGAAGGATCAGGAAGAAAAGTTGAAGGAAGAACTTAGTCCTGTCTATGAGGAATTAGCAGCTATTGAGAGCAAGCAAGCAGCTTTAAAGGAAGGGCATAAAGATAAAAAAGAAGATGAAATTCCTGCAGAAGAAAAAGCTGAATTAGAGAAACTGAGTGGTGAAATCACTGCATTAAACGATAAAAAGGAGCAATTATTCAGTACTTATGCTTCGGGAAACAAGCAAGTCGGACAATTGATAGATTTGGCATTATTAGCCAATAATATGTTGAAAGGAAAAGCATTGGCTGATTTTGTAAAAAGGAGTGTTGAGCTGCTGTAAAGTGTAAATTTACCTTTTGCACCTATTAATCGTGTGTAGATTGGGGTGATAAACCTTAAAATTCAAGGGGGATAAAATTAATTTTTTATCCCCCTTAGTTTTATCAGAAAAAATGCTTACATTTGCTTCTGATTTTAAATTATTAACCGGTGAAATACTAACAATAGATTTTTGTTGTCACATCATCTTTTATCATTAAAATTTTAAATATTAGTTATATGAAATTTACAGCAAACAGCAACGTTTTATTAAGTCATCTGCAAGCTATTAGTCGCGTTATCAACACCAAAAACACCTTGCAAATTCTTGATAATTTTCTATTTGAATTGGCGGGCAATCAACTGACTATGATTGCTACGGACATGGAAACGACCATGATAACACATATGGAAGTTGGTGAAGTTGAGGGTGAAGGTAAGGTAGCTGTTGCTTCCCGCTTATTGTTGGAGACTTTACGCGAATTTTCTGACCAATCGCTGACTTTCGAAATCAATGACTCGAATCTTTCGATGGTGATTAAGTCCGATAACGGTTTCTATAATTTTATTGGACAAAATGGTGATGAGTTTCCACGCCTTCCGGAAATGGAAGAGGAAACTACCCAAGAAATGATCTTGCCGGTGGAGACTTTAGAGTCCGGTATAAACAAGACTTTATTCAGTGCTGCCGATGATGAGTTACGTCCCGTAATGAACGGCGTTTATTTCGATATTCTTCCCGAAAGCCTCACTTTAGTGGCTACAGATGCACATAAATTAGTGCGTTATCTGACTAATTTTTCTGAGCTGAAACTTTCAGAAGGTACAGAGAATGCCGGTTTTATTTTACCTAAAAAACCTGCTAATATGCTGAAGAGTGTTCTTCCGAAAGAGAGTGGGGATGTAGTTGTAAAATTTGACAGTAAAAATATTCATTTCCAATTGGCAAATTATACCTTGATTTGTCGCCAAATTGAAGGTAATTTCCCCAATTATAACATGGTAATTCCTAAGTCAAGTCAGTTTAAACTGATAGTTGACAGGGTTTCTTTATTAAATGCTTTGAGACGTGTATCCGTTTTCTCCAATCAAGCCAATAATTTGGTGAAATTAGATATCCAAAATAATCAGATAATTGTATCCGCTCAAGATATTGATTTTTCAATTTCTGCAGAAGAAACTATTGATTGTCAGTTCAATGAGGAGGATATGAAAATTGGTTTCAAATCCGTTTTCTTAATTGAAATCCTTTCTAATTTATCTTCCGGTGACATTGAGATTGGCCTGACAGATCCTTCACGTGCTGGTATTATCGTTCCGGTTGACAGTGATGAAAGTGGCGAAATATTGATGTTGCTGATGCCCATGCTTCTAAACGATTAAATTTTAAATATTCAATATCTTAGGCAGAGAGGCAATCCGACGTCTTTCTGCCTTTTTTTTAAAACCCGAAACATGAAACTCGAACTAAAAAATCCATTAATTTTCTTTGATTTAGAAACTACCGGTGTCGACATTGTGAACGATCGCATAGTGCAAATTGCATATCATAAGGTGTATCCGAACAGCAAAGAGGAGTCTAAATCTTATATGGTAAATCCTGATAGGCCAATCCCGCCACAGGCTACAGCCATACATAAAATTACTGATGCGGATGTTGCCAATGCGCCCTTGTTCAAACAGATTGCACATGAAATAGCTAAAGATTTTGAAGGTTGCGATTTGGCTGGTTATAACTCCAATCGCTTTGACATTCCTTTGTTGGCAGAAGAGCTACTACGCGCTGAGGTGGACATAGATTTGTCTAAAAGGAAATTTATAGATGTGCAGGTGGTTTTCCATAAAAAGGAACCAAGAAATTTATCAGCTGCTTACCAGTTTTATTGCAATAAAGAATTGTCCGGTGCACACGATGCAGCAGTGGATACCATGGCTACTTTCGAGATATTAAAAGCTCAATTGGAGACTTACCAAGATTTACCCAATACGGTTGAAGGTCTGTCGAAATACACTACCCAATCGAAAAATGTCGATTTTGCCGGAAGGTTTGTCTATGATGACAATGGCGATGAGGTATTTAATTTTGGAAAATATAGAGGCAAAAAAGTAGTAGATATTTTAAAAATTGATTCAGGATATTTCGGCTGGATGCTTTCCGGAGATTTCTCATTGCATACTAAAAAAGTGCTTACCAATATCAAACTGAGGGAGATGAATAAGTTTTAAACCTTAGTTTTTAACTATTTACGGCATAATGATTGTTGCCTTGCCCGCCGTTTTTTACTTCAAACAATGAGAATTTCATATTTATTCATCTGTTGTATTTTGCTTATTTTGCCCTTGCGTGCCTATGGTTTTACGCAAGAGAGCAATCCAAGTCCTATGCGTACTCCGGAACAAGAGGCCGGTATGCAGACGCAGAAGATGCAACAGGAGCTTGATTTAACCCCGGAACAAACCAAGGATATTTATGAAATTAATTTGCGACATGCTCGTGATCGACAGGTTTCTAATTCACGGAAGCAGGCATTGGACAGGGTGAAAAATAAGGATAATGAAGTGAGGCGGGTCTTAACGCCTGATCAATATCTGCGTTTGCAGGATAGGCGCTACGATAGAAAACCTGCGGAACAACGGCCTTCTTATCAACATAGTTTACCAGCTAATGCGCAACCTACAAGGAGGAATACGCAAGTGACTCCAAAAACGGATGCCCGACCTACACAAAGACAAAGTTCTACAACTCCTCCTGCGAGGAGAACTACCCCAACTACTGTCAATCCTGCTCCCAATCGCCCAAGTACGCCACCTGCTTCTACCAGATCAAGTCAGCCTGCTAACAGCAACAATAACACATCCCGTCCGGCAAGAAGATAAATACAGCTCATTTTTGCTATGTCCAATCCCTATTTTAAATTCAAGCAATTTACTGTTTACCACGACCAATGTGCCATGAAAGTCGGGATGGATGGTGTTTTATTAGGAGCTTGGACTCCCATTAATACTGAGATTCAGACCATTTTAGATATTGGTACGGGTAGCGGTTTGATTGCTTTGATGTTGGCACAAAGAGCTCCTTCAGCTCTGATTGATGCCATAGATATAGATGAAAATGCTATTCGCCAAGCTATTTTTAATATTGATGCTTCCCCTTGGACTGATAGCATTGCTATTCATCATCGGGCTTTTTCAATTTATGCCCATGAAACCGATAAAAGGTACGATTTAATCGTATCAAATCCGCCTTATTTTGTAAATTCACTTAAAACTCCTGAAGAATCAAGAAATTTAGCGAGGCATACAGATAGTTTAAATCATCAAGATTTGCTGCTTAATGCCAAAAGCTTATTAATGAAAACAGGAAGAATTTGTATTATTCTTCCTGTTAATGAGGGTTTGGCAGCTATTGAATATGCCAATAGGATAGGGATCTTCTGTTACCAATCTGTGTATGTGCATCCGAAACTCCAAGCAAAAGCTAAAAGATTATTGCTTGAATTTGGTTTGGAACCTCTTGAACACCGGACTTCCTCTTTATATATTGAGTCAGCTGTAAGACATCAATATACCACAGATTATACTACTTTGGTGAAGGATTTCTATTTGAAATTATAAAAGCGCTTTAACCTTAGCTTCCAAGGTAGCTTTAGGAGCTGCACCAACTTGTTTGTCAACCACTTGCCCATCTTTAAAAAATAAAATGGTAGGAATATTACGAATACCGTAAGTTGTGGGTGTTTCTACTTGTTCGTCAACGTTCAATTTGCCAATTTGCACTTTACCGGCGTATTCTTCCGCAAGTTCTGCTATGCTTGGACCAACCATTCGACAGGGTCCGCACCACTCTGCCCAAAAGTCAATTACAACAGGTTGCCCACTTTCAATAATACCTTTGATGTTTTCATCAGTGAATTCTATTGCCATTATATTAAAAATTTATTGTTATTAATTACCTTATTTCTAAATTTCCAAAATGCAAAATTACAGTAAACTTTCGTGCAATCACATTGAATTATTACATGATTTTATTGATTTATTCTATTAAGTAAATTGTGTAATTACTCTAATTCAATCCGATAATCTAATTTTCCTTCAGCTTTATATGCTTCCAAAAACTCGTAAAATGCCTTATTGATATCAATTAAGTGCTGACGTGCAAATAGTTTTACCCTCGTTTGATTGTTTAAATCCCAAACATCAAAATATACATTAATTTTTCCTTTATTCGCCATAAATACGGATGTAGTCTCAGAAACTAAATCTGCACTTAATTCATGCAATGGAAAACTAATTAATAGGTTTTTTACAAATTTATCTTTTACACTATTCATCATATCCATTTTCAGGATTTTGATTTCAGGCTCAACAGGTTTATTGGGATCTTCATTGCGATTATATTTGTAATCAGCCCCTTTTCTTTGCACGATGCCGGTGATCATCAAATACAAATCTTTAATCATGTATTTACCATATTTCTCATAATTTTCACCAAACAAAGGGAACTCTTGAGCACCTTCATAATCTTCTAAAGTTAAGATACCGTAAGGATTACCTTTCTTGGTCGTGCCGGTGCGAACAGCAGTAACCATCCCTCCAATTTTGAAATTTTTCCCCATCATTGGCATTAATTCCTTCAAATCTTGGGTAGTCGTATTGCCAATATGATTAATTTCAAACTTATAATCATCCAAAGGGTGAGCAGAAAGATACATACCTATATACTCCCTTTCTTTATTGAGCTTTTCTAAGGGCGACCAATCTGCAGCAAAAGGAATTTCAGGTTTCGCTATTTCTATAGTCTCAAAACCACCGAACAAAGAGTTTTGATTTGTGGCTTGGTCGGTCTGAAATTTACCCCCATAACGGATAATCGTTTCTAAAACATTTTCACCCTTGGAATTTTCCATAAAGAATTGCTCTCTCCTGATATCAGAAAAATCATCGAATGCACCAGCATAAATTAAGCTTTCAATCGCTCTTTTGTTGCAAGCAGTTAGGTCAACTCTTTCGATAAAATCAAAGAAACAAGTAAATGCACCCTTATTTTGACGTTCTTTTACTATGGCTTCCACAGCACCTTCTCCAACTCCTTTAATACCACCCAAACCAAAACGGATATTGTTATCTGCCGTTACCGTGAAAGTCAAATCACTTTCATTCACAGAAGGGCCTAATACTTTCATGCCCATATTACGACATTCATCCATAAACTTCCCAACTTCCGTAATATCGTCTTTATTTCGAGTCAGGTTGGCAGCCAAAAATTCAGCGGGGTAATTAGCTTTCAGATAGGCAGTTTGATACGCCAAACGAGAATAACAAGTTGCATGAGATTTATTAAAAGCATAATTAGCAAACTCCGACCAGTCAGCCCAAATCTGCTTCAATTTTGCTTCCGGACCAAAGCCATTTTTCTTGCAGCCTTCCATAAATTTGGCTTCCATCACTGCCATTTCATCAGCCTTCTTCTTACCCATAGCCTTACGTAATGCATCGGATTCACCGCGGGTAAAACCTGCTAAATCCCTACTTAGTAGCATGACCTGCTCTTGATAAACGGTAATGCCATAAGTTTCTTTCAACCTTTCTTCCATGATGGGGAAGTGGTATTCAATCTTTTCAAAACCGTGTTTCCTATTGATAAATTGTGGAATATACTGCATAGGACCCGGTCTGTACAAGGCATTCATGGCAATTAAATCTTCAAATTGCGTAGGCTTGAGCTCCTTTAAGTACTTGCGCATGCCGGCCGACTCAAATTGAAAAGTACCTATGGTATTGCCTTTACTGAAAAGCTCGAAAGTTTTAGCATCCTCATCAGGGATATTATCTATATCAATGTCTATATTATTAGTTTTCTTGATATTCGCAAGGGTTTCACGAATAATCGATAAGGTTTTTAAACCTAAAAAGTCCATTTTAATCAACCCAATTTGCTCAATTACAGAGCCTTCATATTGGGTAACTAAAATTTCTTCATTAGTATCTTTATCAATAGCAGTACTTAATGGCAATAGATTAATCAGATCGTCGGCACCAATAATTACCCCACAGGCATGCACCCCGGTTTGTCTGACTGTACCCTCCAACATCTCTGCATATTTCAAGGTACTTGACAAATTAATGTCGGTAGAATCGCGTGCCGCCCTTAATTCAGGAACGAACTGATAGCTATTGGGGATATTGATTTTTCTGGCTTTGCCTGATTCATCCTCTGGCAGTCTGTCGGGTATTAATTTAGTCAGTCTTTCCGCTTCCGTCAATGGCAAACGTTGCACCCGCGCTACGTCCTTGATAGCCGATTTTGCAGCCATAGTGCCAAAAGTGATGATGTGCGCAACCCGCTCTCTGCCGTATTTTTCTTTTACATAGCGTAGCACCTGTGCACGGCCATCATCGTCAAAGTCGATATCGATATCAGGCATGGAAATACGATCAGGATTTAGGAAACGCTCAAAAAGTAAATTATACCTCAATGGGTCGATGTCGGTAATCGTTAAACAATAGGCTACCACCGATCCGGCAGCCGACCCACGTCCCGGTCCAACCGCCACATCCATATCTCGGGCAGCTTTGATAAAATCCTGAACTATCAAGAAATAACCTGGATAACCCATGTCTTTCACCACATTCAACTCAAAATCTATCCGCTCTAAAATACTATCCTCAAAATTTTCTCCATAGCGCTCTACAGCCCCGTCCAAAGTCAGTTTACGCAAATAATCAGCCTCTAACTTAACACGAATAGCAGCTGCATAGCCACCCATTCTATCATAATTTTCCCTAAATTCATCTCTTAAATCATCTTCAGAAAACTGCTTTTTATAGGCTTCTTCTGTTCCAAACTCTTCTGGAATTGGGAAGACCGGCATCATGGGCGCATGATCTATATCATAAAACTCAACTTTATCAGCAATGGCAACCGAATTTTCTAAAGCCTCAGGAATATCAGCAAAAATCTCCCACATTTGCTCTGGGGTTTTCAAATATTCTTGTTTGCTGTATCGCATACGTGTAGGGTCATCCAACTCTTTTCCCGTACTCAAACAAATCAATCTTTCATGCGCCTCGCCATGTTCTTCTTCCACAAAATGCACATCATTGGTAGCAACTAATTGGGTATTGGTTTTACGTGCCAATCGGATTAATTCAACATTTTGCCTTTTCTGCTTTTCATAAACTTCCGTATCTGCATTGGGTTTATCGGTCTGATGCAGTTGAAGTTCTATATAAAAATCATCACCAAAAACTTTCTTAAACCAATAAATAGATTGTTCCGCACCTTCCAAATCGCCCACTTCTACTTTCTTGTGAATTTCACCGCCCAAGCAGGCAGAAGAAGCAATCAAGCCTTCGCTATACTGCTCCAATATTTCATGGTCGATGCGCGGACGATAATAAAAACCTTCTATATATCCTTTGGAAACTAATCTTGCTAAATTGTGATAACCGGTTTTATTTTTTGCCAATAATACTAAGTGATAACCACTTCGGTCTTCTGTGGTTTCTTTCAAAAAACGGCCCCGTCTGGCTACATAAACTTCACAGCCTAAAATAGGTTTGAATAGACCATCCTGCGTTGCTTGAATTTTTTCTGTTATGGATAAACGCGCTTCCTCCGAAAGATTTTCATCAGCTAATTGCTTCTTGTAAGTTTTAATTTCATCATATACAGGCTTATTTACCTTTTGCGCATAGTTGTAAAACTCCTTGATTCCGAACATGCTACCATGATCCGTTAAAGCCAAAGCTTTCATACCGCTTTTAGCTGCTTTATTAACCAAGTCAGGGATACTCGACATACCATCCAAAACGGAGAAATGTGAGTGTACATGCAAATGAACGAATGATTTAGATTGTTGAGCCATTTTAAAAAATAATGAGACCTTGCCTATGAAACATGGATGTAATCACGTAGATTCAAGAGGAATATAATTCCGTGCAAAAGGTAAAAATTGAAGTTTAAAGATACGTACTTTTCACTAATCTTTGAAAAGTATTTTCATAAAAAGTTATCAACATATAAGCTTATAAATTCAGTTGCAATAACTTAGCTTCAATTTCTTGATTTGTGCCTTCAATAATATATTTGGCTTGTAAATAATAAGGCTCCCGCTCCCGAAGTTTTTCTTCTATGAAATTGAGTAATTCTTTGCCGGTTTTATCTTGCAAAATGGGACGTATGCCGCCCTTGGAGGTTGCTAATCGTTTGGCTAAATGCTCCGGACTCAATTTTAAGTAAATGGTGTCTCCTTTACTATTCATTAAATTCATATTATCATAAAAACAGGCAGCACCGCCACCCGTAGCTATGACTATATCTTCAAAATCTGAAACTTCCTGTAGGCAATATTGCTCTTTTTCTCGGAAATTTGCTTCCCCAAACTCTTCAAAAATTTGTGAAATACTTAGGTGATATTTATTTTCTATATAGTTGTCTAAGTCTATAAAGTTTAGATTTAGATGCTTAGCCAGCAATTTACCCATGGTAGTTTTACCTGAACCCATATAGCCTATGAGAAAAATTCTACGCATAAAACAAGCAATTTAGAATGAGATATTTATCCCTCCATGGAAATTTATTCCCGGCATAGGATAGCCATATTGTATCTCATATTGTTGATTTAAAAGATTATGTGCTGATGCAAAGATATTCAGATTTTTCAAAATTTGATAGGAAGCCCTTATATTTAAAACTGTGTAATTTTGAATCACTTCCGGTACAGTTGAGGAATACATGCCTTGGATATGCTGAGCAGTTAAGTTAGCATTGAATTTTTTGTAGTTATATAACAGACTTAAATTTGCTTGGTGTTTGGGTGAAGCTACGATTTTTCTATTTAAATGGAGGTAGGAATAATTGGCATTGATTGCAATATGTTTATTAATTGTATAAGCTGTAGAAAACTCCACACCATAATTTGTGAAATTGCCCAAGTTTTTACGTTTTGCACCTGGTCCAATGCCGTCAACTTCTATCATATTGGAACCTTCAGCCAGAAAAACAGTCAATTCAGTATTTAATTTATGATCAATATATGATTGCAACCAACTCAGTTCATAGTTTATTAATCTTTCTGGTTTTAAATCAGGATTAGGTGCATAGAGATACAGTTCCATTACACTTGGACTTCTAAAACCTTTGGAAACAGAAGCTTTGAAATTGGTTGTGGTACTTGCCTGAGCCGCCAAACCTGCCATAGGTATCCATTCGCTACCAAAAGCTGAATTGTTTTCATACCTGATACCTGCATTCAAATCTAAGATGTTTAGAAACTTTTGTCTGAGAAGGGTGTAAGCAGCAATTTCATTCACAGTTTTAAGTTGATTTGCTGCCATTCCAGTCGATGCTGTTCCACCAAATTGCTTAGCATCCAAACCCAAAGTGATATGGGTATTTTGTGAAAAATGATAGTTTTGAAAAATCATCATACCTGAATTTCTATCTGTGGATTTGAAACCATCTGACAAGTCATGATCTCCAAAATTGTGAAAAATCTTTATAGACCCATCTGTATTAGCATATACATTATCTATGGAAATGGCAGCTTTACCCCTTGTGATATCCGTATTGAAAAATTCCGGAGCATGAACAGGCCCATCATCATTGGCATTAAAATGTGCTAAATTGAAATCAGCACTGACTTGCCAATTGTTATTCAATTCGTAACCTAATTTTATATATCCATTTTGAATATCAAACTCTGTGTTAGGTCTAATGCCATCCGTTTTATCGTAATCTGCAGCAGCAAAAAAGCTGAATTTATCCTTTTTATATCCGATTGTTCCGGCATATTTCTGTGTATTATAAGAACCATAAGTAGCATTCAAATTGGCAGAGAAACCTTCTTGATGTTGTTTTTTAGTAATGATATTGATGACGCCTCCCATGGCATTGGAGCCATAAAGTACGGAAGCAGGACCACGAATCACTTCAACTTTTTCAACATCGGAAGAAACATAAGCATCAGATAGTGGATGCGAGAAAATTCCTTGATATTGCGGATGACCATCTATCAATACCAATAATTGCGTATTGGGGTAATTACCATCGCCATTGTTGGTGTTGATGCCTCTAAAATTGATAAAGCCGGCACCCCCGTTTGACACACCAAAACCTAAGATATTTCTTTCAGTAACAAATAAACCCGGCACATAAGTACCCAAAGTTGAGAGTACATTATATTGACCGCTTTGTTGAATCTTGTTTTCGCTGATTTGGGAAATCGATAAAGGAATCAAGTTGCGGGAAGTCTCGAATTTTGAACCCGTAACGACCAATTCTTCCAATTGCACCGAATCTTTCGGCAGTTTTTCAGATAAAGCGGCTGTGGAAATCAGTAGGGTAAAACAGACAATGAATACTATACGCATAAGGTAAATATTTAAAATTTAGATATTGCTTTGTTGTAGCTGACAAAGTTAAGGTTTTTATTCAGATAAATTTAAACTTAAAATAAACCTTCTTCCCATGAGAAAAGGCAATATTTTTAGCTTATCTTTGTATGTTCTAAATTTTAGTAAAATTATTTTTAAGCTCATTATGGCTAAGTTTTTAAAATGGTTAGGTGGCGGTATAGGTTGGGCTATGGGTGGTCCGATAGGCGCTTTGCTTGGCGTGTTTATCGGGTCGATGTTCGATAGCGCATCTGGTAACAAGAAAACCTATAATACGACTCGCACTACGGAACAGGATTTTAAAGTCAGTTTGTTGGTAATGATAGCCTGCGTTATGAAAGCAGATGGCAAGGTGCAACGCTCTGAGTTGAATGTGGTTAAAAGGTTTTTGGTTGCTAATTTTGGTGAACAAGGTGCATTAGAAGCCTTGCAAATACTCAAGAAAATTTTGGATAGGGATATTGATGAGACTGTGGTGGCTCAGCAAATCAATAGGCATATGAATCATTCTGCCAAGTTGCAATTGATTCGTTTGCTGTTTGATATAGCCTATGCTGATGGTGAGGTTCATGCAAAGGAATTGTTGGTTATTAAGCGTATTTCTTCAATTTTTAATATCAGTCATTGGGAGTTTGAATCCTTAAAAGCGCCTTATATCAAACATGAAGATGTGAATTGGGCTTATAAAGCTTTGGCTATTGAGCCGACTGCCAGCAATGAGGATATTAAAAAGGCTTATCGCAGTATGGCCATGAAATACCATCCTGACAAGGTGGCAACTTTGGGAGAAGATATTAAAAAATCGGCCACAGAGAAATTCAGGGATGTGCAAGAAGCTTATGAGCACTTGAAAAAGCAACGCAA